>JBLFXD010000235.1:0-8825 GCA_047611045.1 Planctomycetaceae bacterium
ATGGCCCCTTCGACTCACGCAATGATCCGGGAATCTATCACAGGCTCGATAACGAATCGGACGGTCCAGTACATCGCTCCGATGCTTCCAGAGCGGCTGGCTAATGCTCTCCAGAAAGCGATGGATTCCAGCGAGAAGCCTGAGCTGAGCCTGCCGATTGACGAGACGTTCCAGTTTCCACTTTAGGAGACTGGTTGACGTTTCGAGTCGCTGCATTCTCAAAATGGCCAGAAGCAGGGTATTCAGAAATGCCGGGAAACAAAGGCTTTCCTGTAGTCCGAAGTTAACATAACAGACATTATCGGACGTTGCGGGTAGTTTTGCTGAAGCGTGCAGTGGCTAATGATTGAGGCAGGAAGCGGCCACTCGAATGGTTCCGCGGTCCGTGCTGCTGCGAATCGAAGCTCCAGATGGCGATCGATCAATCAGCATCTGCTGCGAGTTGTTCTTCGAAGACGCCCATCTTGCGAAACTTCTGATAGCGACGTTCGACGAGCTCGTCATCCGGAATTTGTTTCAGCTCGCGAATGGCGGCAATCAGTGAGCCTTTCAGATTCATGGCCATCTGCCGATGGTTCCGATGAGCGCCGCCGAGTGGCTCAGAAATCACTTCGTCAACGATGCCAAATCCGAGCAAATCTCGCGAAGTAAATCTGAGCGCGTGAGCCGCCTTGTCGGCGTGCTTGCCATCCTTCCAAAGAATGCCGGCACAGCCCTCAGGACTGATCACGGAATAGTAGGCAAACTGAAGAATGGCGATGTGGTCGCCGATGCCAATTCCAAGAGCTCCGCCGGAACCACCTTCGCCGATAACGACGCAGACGATCGGCGTGTTGAGGCGAGCCATGTCGCGAAGATTGGTGGCGATCAGCCATGCCTGGCCACGCTCTTCGGCACCGACTCCAGGGTACGCTCCAGGAGTGTCGATGAAACAGATGATGGGCAACTTGTGGCGGGCCGCCAGCTCCATCTTGCTGAAGGCTTTTCGGTAACCTTCCGGATGAGCCATTCCGTAGTTGTGCTCGGTTCGCTCGTCGAGGTCTCTGCCTTTGTGCTGGCCGACGAACATCACTTTTTCGTCACCGAGTTTTCCGAAGCCGGTCAGAATGGCGCGATCGTCGCCGAACGCTTTGTCGCCGTGCAGTTCGACGAACTCATCAAACACGAGCTCGATGTAGTCCAGAACCTGGGGCCGTTCTGGATGCCTCGCCACTTTGACTGTTTCGAACGCGTTCAAGTTGTCGAAGACCTCTCGCTTCATTCGCGTGATTTCAACCCGCATGTTGCGAATGGCGTCGCGAGTTGCGGGAGTTGGATCTGCCTGAGCTTCCAACTCTTCCAGCTGAGACTCCATTCCGAAGATTGTCTTTTCGAACGGTAACGGAGGAACTGGTATTTTCTTGCGGCGAGGTTTGGGATCGGACATCAGAGCTATTCTTAAGCTTTAGCCACGGTCTGCTGCGTCGGATTCTTTGTTGTCGACGCACGGTCCGTGGAGTTGTGTAAATCGGATAAGAGGTCGTGTGCGGCAAGCTTGCCTCGCACGAATCAGCTGGATTGTGAAGTTCCTGGCGAACGACGTCGAGGTCCGTGACTGCTGAGTTACTCGAAATCTGGAAGTTCAGTCATGAACTCCATGCTGTCGCCTTCTTCCGGTTCAGCTGGTGCTGGAGCTGCAGGTTGTGGACTCGCCGCTGGCGCCTGCTGAGCTGCCGGAGTGGGTTGGCCAGGCACCGGTGGCTGCTGCGGCATCGGAACACCTGGCTGCTGAGGATAGCCTTGTGGCGGCATTCCGGGTTGCTGCATCGGCTGTTGAGGATATCCCTGCTGAGGAGGCATCGGCATGCCGGGCTGTTGCATCGGCTGTTGGGGATACCCCTGCGGTGGCATCGGCATTCCGGGTTGCTGCATCGGCTGTTGCGGATAGCCTGGCGGCATCGGCATACCTGGTTGAGGCATCCCGTATGGCATCTGCTGGGGCGGCATCGCATATCCGGGCATCATTGGCTGCTGCATTGGAGGCATCATCGGTTGCTGTTGTTGAGGAGGTGCCTTCCGTTTCTTTTTGGGCGTCTTCTTTGCTTCAGGCTTGGCAACTTCTCCTCGGGTACTCGCATTCGCGCGTCGCTGTCGCTCGGCGGCACGTCTCTCTTCCGCCTGCTTCTGCTCAAGTTGAATGGCTTCATACTCGCGCTGCATGGCCGGGTTGGACTTGATCATTGCCTGAATTCGAGCGTCCGCGCGACTGTCCCGCTGACTTCCCATCAGCTCTCGCAGTTCTTCTGACTGAGCATCGCTGAGATCTGTCCCTGCAGCCTTCTGGCGTGCTCGCTTTTCCACTTCTTCTCGCTGGCGTTCTTCCTCTTCCTCGTCCTTCTTGAAGACCGTGCAGTTATTGAAGTCTCTTAAGAGTTCATCCATTGATCCGTGTCGGTCTTTGGGCTTCTTGGCCAGCATCTTCAGAATGAAGCGGTCCATCTCTGGAGTAATCTTTTCATTCCTCATCGAAGGCAGCGGCGGCGTGTTGGCGATGTGCTTTCGCAGCAAATCCTGCGGAGTGTCGCCCTTGAAAGGCGTCGTTCCTGTGAGGCACTCGAAGAACGTAATGCCCAGACTGTAGATATCGGTGGCTGGCGTTGTCGCTTCTTTGCGGATGGTTTCAGGAGCGAGGTAGGTTCTTGTTCCCCGAATAGGGCCTCTGCCGCCGCCCATCAATTTCCCAAGCCCCCCTGCCGCTTTCACTGCCAGCGAAAAGTCGATCAGGCGTACTTCGCCAGCTCGATTCAACAGGATGTTTTCGGGCTTCAAATCACGATGAACCCACCCTTTACTGTGAAAGTGCCCCAGCCCGGCGCAAATGCCCTCGACGAGCTGCCGAAAGTTTGCATGCACCATTTCGATGCCTGAGTTGATATACGCTTTCAGGTTGGGCGTCTTGAACAGGTCCATCAGCAAGTAGCATTCGGTTTTTCGAATCACGACTCCGTGGCTCCGAATCAGATTCGGATGCTCCATCATGGCGCCAATTTTGGCTTCCAGTTTCAGCAGGGCCTTCTCGTCAGGATCCTTCATCGCATTCGGGTTGAGCAGCTTCATCGCAAACATCTGGTTGCTCTGTTCATGCATCACTTCCCAGACGATTCCCGACTTTCCCGAGGCGATGGGGGCAATCAGGATGTAGTCATCGATTTTGCTTTGTTCATTAGGCTCGTCTGACACTGCACTGTTTCCCTGTTTGACGAATCCGGAGACGGCCCTTTGCGGAACCGCGAGTTAATGGCTGAAGCTTAATCTAGAACCCTGCGGCCCCAGTCTTTTTTCCTTGAGTTGACGTTGCAGGTTGACCCGATCCTGCCGCCTTCGCTGACGATGCTCTCACAACAACCGCTGGCTGCACCGCCGTCGAGTCGGCCAACTCAACCGATGCAGAAATGATGACCTGATCATTCTTCGTGAAGGACCCACTCACGAATACATCGCCCTTTCCGATCTGCCCGTGCAGGACAACCGGCACGTTTCTAACGACGTGATCGCGCAGAACCTGAACGATTCGCCGCCCACCAGTCGTCGTCGACACAGATTCAAGCGGCACCCGAGCGACCGGATCATTCGGAACAATGTTTGGATACACGGCCTGGCCGCGAGCGAGTTTTCCGTCAGCATTCCTGACCGACACAGTCGCCATCGCTACTGAGACCGCCAAATCCCGCAGCCTTTGCTGGTCGTCGCTGACCGGCTCGACCGATTCAACCAGTCCCACAACGGCAGCGTCTTCTATGGTCAGTGTTATGGTCTGTCCGGCTTTCACCGTCTTCCGGTCAACGGGAATTCGGCACTCAAGGCTCGTGAGATCGCCGATCGTGACGAGTGGGTCGCCCTCCTTGATCTCCTGCCCGTTCTGCACGTGAACTTTCAGCACGGTCGCTTCATATGGTGCCCGCAAAGATGTTTGAGCAGTGTCGAATGTCGACAAAGCAAACTCGGCTTGTGCAAGAGCCACCTGAGCCTCGCCAAGTTGTACCTGCTCAGATTTGCCGCTGCTTCTGGCGACACGAAGCATGGCTTCAGCGACTTCCAGAGCCGCGGTTGCCCGTTTGTGGCTCAGCTCAAGTCGCTTGTTTTCAAGAGCGACCAGCTCGGCCTGAGGCAGCACCTTCTTGCCAGCTTGAGCTGACACCGTTCGCGCCTTCGCGTCAAACGGAGCACGCACTGTCAGCTTACGAGATGCCGACAAAGAGATCGCGAATTGATAAGCGTCTGGCTGAGTCAGACGAATCATTTTTCGTTGGATGACAACCGGCTGCTGTGCTCCGGTTGGCTGCTGAGCCACCGCCGCGTCGACAACAGTCATGCACAAAATGCAGGCGGGAATCAGGAAATATCGAGCCAACTGAAATTCTCCGTAAAGGTCGTCCGGACCATACTTTCCGAAAAGTCTAAGGTATGGCTGGCCGAATCAGGTGTCAACGGGCGATTGAGACCGCCCTGCCCGTTCTCACGACTCTTTGGCTCCGCAAAGAACATTGATTCGGATTGGCAGTTCCCAGACGTCACCGAAACCTGATCGCGAGAACTTTGCAGTTCGCAGTGCCGCTCGAACCACCGCATTCCTTGTGTCAGCCGCTGCCAGGCACAATGATCTCGCATCGAAATTTCGCTATACGTCGCGGCCGCCGAGCGTTGTTTCGTCTTTGCATTACACAGACCATGACGATTCGTTCCTTCCCACCATGTGCCGTCCGGCAAAGGATGACTTCTCGTGCCTCAATCATTCCCTCAACAAGCCCTGTTGCCAGCAATCCTGTTTGCGATCCTTGTCCCGAGCGTTTCGGCGGAGACTCGCGAGTTGCAGTATTCAGGGACGCTTACCCAGAAGATTCGCCGTGGTGAGGCCCCTGCCCCCGTCAAACAATTCGAGCTGTACACACTGCTGACATCGGGCAACGGCGGACAGGAGTGTTTCCATCTGGTTTCCGAACGAGGCGGTGGTGGCTGGGCGTGGCCGGAACGATTCGGTACGGCCACGATCGACCAGAACAATCGACGATCCGGCGGCCGCCCACCGCACGTGCTGCATTCACATGACGGGGTGAAATATCCGGTTGAGACCCCCCTGCCCTTGTTTGAGTTTTCAGACAAGCTCGCTGACAACGCAAGTTGGACATCGGGACGCCTTGAATACTCCGTCAAAGGTCAAACCGAAGTTGCCGGCAAGCAGTGCTGGGAAGTTGAAGCGATCGACAACTTCGGACGCCGTCAGAAGTTCTTCGTCGAAAAGGACGGTTCGATCCTCGTCGCTGCTGAACGGCGAGTCTTCATGGGACGCGGCGACGAATTCGTGCTGCGAGTTTCACTTTCCGGATCAAGAACGCTCAAAGCCGCTGAGGCCACAAAGACGACCGCCGCCGTCACTTCATTGCAGAAAATCCAGGCACAACTGGAACGTTCCGAAGGAACCACCAAGCCAGAGTTGTCGGTCACTCAGATCGAAAAAACATCCTCGGCGCTGCCGGCGCTTGTCGACCAGACCGAAGGCTTGCCCATCAACAAACTGGTGATCGCGATGTCTCGCGACGTGCGAGCCCAGTCACAGCGTGCGGGTGACGTCACCAGCCTGCAGCAGAAGTTTGTTGGACAGCCGCTGCCCGGTTTTATCCTGCCGACGCTCAAAGGAGCTCAGCTCGATTCCGCAACGCTGAAGGGCAAGATTACCGTCCTGCATTTCTGGGAATATCAGGGCGAGCCGCTGGAAGAACCGTACGGTCAGGTTGGCTATCTCGACTTCCTGCTCAACCGCCGTGGCCGCCTCGGCGTCAGCGCAATCGGAGTCGCCGTGAACGAAGGCTTCGCTAAGCCCGAAACGCAGGCCGCTGCGAAACGATCAGTCCGGAAGTTGCGAGACTTCATGAACCTCGGATACCCGATTGCACTGGACGGAGGCGGCCTCATCAAGCAATTGGGTGATCCTCGGCAGCTCGACGCCAGCCTGCCTTTGTGGATCGTCGTCGGCCCGGACGGAAAGATTGCCGACTACCACGTTGGCACTTTCCCGATCAACCCGGACGAAGGCCTCCGCGACCTCGACGCCGTCGTCGTCCGACTAATCCGCGATCAACGTTCGGCGGATAAGTAACCGTCGGAAACGTTCTGCCGATGAGAAAACTCGTCACTGACAAAGCACGCAACGCCGAAACTTCGACACACATGTTGCCGTGCACGTCTTCGTGCTTTGCCATGCGTGCCCGTACCAGGTTGCGGGTGGCGTTGGTTCGGGCGTGGGGGCAATGACGTGAATCGTTTCCGCGTGTGAATACACGTTGTGAATTGTGATGCCTTTGACGAGGCTCGCTGGCGATACCTTCGCGGGATTCTTCACTGAAATGACGCTGCACTTTCCCAACGCTTCCGAGATGTACTCGGCACAATGAACTCCGCTGCCTCGCTCACCGGAGAGGTGATGCGAAACCGAGTACGGGCGGCCGAGCTGTCCGTCGAGCCATCCTTCAAGAGTCTTTCGGCGATCTGCATTCAGTGATCGAGCCGGCTGAAAAACATGCAGCTCGTCGGGACTCTGAGTTCGCAGATAGTTGTCGAGAGTCTGGCATCGCACGCCAGCACCGTTGGTTGAGTCGTAAACAAACGGTCGACCGTTTCGCAGCACCACGGCAGCGACGTGCGTAAAAGGGCTCTGCGTGTAAACGCGAACGGCCAGACAATCGCCCTTTGAGACAAGCAACGTCCCCGTCTGAAGTGTTGGTCGCAATTCAGAAGCGGCTTCGGCAATGGATGAAACTTGAATGTCTTCGATCGACGAGCTGGAAGGGCTCGCTCCAGCAAGCGCAAGGACCAGAAGAAAATTCATATCGAAATCTCCGTTACTCGCTGGAAGGACTGCGGAAGGTGTTTCCGCGACATTGGTCAAGTACGTCGAGGATCGCCATCCAACGAATTGAACCTGTCGCGGATCCATCCAGCAAAACGAACTTTGCCATTAAGCTTCTTCGTCGCCACCATTCACTGGTGCGTCAGAAGTCGAACTTTTCGACGGCGATGAACCCCAAACTGACTCCGATTGCGGCGTCAGTTGAGTCGCTTTGACGACGAAATAGCCGCGAGCTTCCAACACACTGACTTCATCGAACACTTCTACGAAGCGATCGGCGAACCATTCGGGCTGTTTTGTGACGAAATGTAAGCGTCCACCTGGTTTTAGACTGTTAATGGCAGCCTGGACGAAGATCTCCGCGATTCTGAAGTTTGAGAAGTACGGCGGATTGGCGAGAGCGAGGTCAAATGTACCCGGCTCTGCGCACTGCCCTGCGGCTTCGAGCTGCGTCGTAAACCCAGTGATTCCGTTCTTTTCCGCCCCCAAAGCGGCAGACTGAACCGCCCGAGCGTTCGCATCCATCGCACAAACCTGCACGTTTTCAGCTCGAAATGCGGCGGCGAATCCGACGCTACCGTTGCCGCAGCCGATGTCCAGCACGCGAAAGTTATCTTTGACAGCCTGCCCTGCCCTCGGCCCATCCTCGATCGTCAAAGAATCGATGAGTGCCCGAGCTCCGTTGTCCATGCGGCGATGACTGAACACTGCCGGACGGCTGCAGGCATTAATAAGACGTTCTCCGTCGCGAAATGCGAACCAGCAGCCGAAATCCTTGATTTTCTTCAGCGGCTTTGGCTTGCTGGCGATGTAAAGCCGCCCTTTGGGCGTTTCTCGATTCGTAACTTTCTGAAACGCCGCCCGCAGTTGTTCGTGCAGCCAGCGGTCATTCACATTGTCAGACGACGCGAACAATTTGCCGCCCGGCGACAGCAGCTGCACAACCTGCTGCAGGTATTCGCGAGCTAAGTCGCTTTCGCCTTTGGCCGGGAACGGGATGACGGCGGCATCGCACGAGCCTTCGGGCAGATCCGGCAGGCACGTGATCTCAAGATTCTCGGCACCCTCGTTTCTCGCACGAGCGGAATCTGCGAGAAAAGCGTCCAGAAAATTGCAGATAACTGTGGCGTTTGGATTCTGACGAGCGATTTCGGCGGCAGCCTGAGCTCCCGCATTGGAGACGACAACGATTCGGTCACCGCGAATTTCATCGGCCACATCGAACAAAGACTGCTCGATCGGGCGAAGTGGCTTTTTCCAACCTGGGAATTTGTCGTCAGCGTCCGCTCGAAGAGCGGCCTTTTTCTCACGATGAGACTTCTTCTTACTCTTTCCAGCCAACGTAAACTCCGAGCGTCCTGAGCGGACAGAGGCAGATTGCTGGCCAGGCACACAACGGCCAGCGGCTTCAGTGAACGGCAGCCAAGCTACGATTCGCGAACCGGACGAGTTATCGTCAACTGTGTTCGGCGAATCAAGGAGCCACTGATTCGCCGTCCTTGCCGATCAGCAACGCCGAATACGTTATGTCGAGCCGTTTACAGCGTCGAGATCCCCGCCGAAACGTCTGCCGTATCACGAGTCGAACCACACGATCATGCACAGCCGAGAACTCATCCTTCAGGGACTGGCGACATCCGGCTGGTTCTGGTTTTGTGCTGCCGTGTGCGTCGTCGCTGCCGTCTGTGTTGGCCTGCTGCTGAAGTATGAGCGATCGCTGGTTTCGTCCCGCGTCGGCAACACCTTGCTTGTGCTGCGGCTGTCGGTTCTTGGTCTGCTCTGCCTGACGTTTCTGCAGCCGGTGGTGACCTGGGTGCTCGACCGAGATCGCTCGGCGAAGATCATCGTGGCGGTCGACGTCTCTGAGAGCATGGACACTGCCGACGCTCATGCCAGCAAAGCATCGTTGCTGCGCTGGGCCAGAAGTCTGGAAATGATCGGC
>JBLFXD010000236.1:0-8802 GCA_047611045.1 Planctomycetaceae bacterium
CGGAACTCCAGACTGAGGGAAAATAAATCACCTCAGCATAAAGCCCCCTGCAAGATGCACTTCACCGTGCGCTTACACTGCGGAGTCGGCAGCGAGTCGTACGCTCTGGAGATGTCCGCCGTTTCGAGCGTCCGTCAGGCCGCAGAAATTCAGCCCGTCAGCACTGACGCGATGAAGGGACAGGTTGGCGAAGTTCCCGTCCAGGGCGGCGATGCCATTCCGGTTTTCTCGATGGCCGAACGGCTCCAAAGCCCCGACGCCGTCAACAGCGAACGCGACCACGTCGTCATCGTCCGGACCAGTCGAGGAATGCTCGGACTCATCGTCGGCTCGGTGTCGCACGTGATCTCCGTCCCGGCTGCGAATCTGCTCAACGTACCGCCGGTTCTGATTGATCCTCGCACTCGAGTCATCAAAGGTCTGGTGAATCTTGACGGACTTCAATCGGCCGACTTGAGTCGCGACGATTCAGAATCGGACGAAGTGTCGATGTGCATAATGTTGTCGCCCGAGCGGCTGCATCCAAAAGCGCCGGTCGCGGCCGCCATTGTTCCAGCAAAGCCGACGGCAATCGCCGAATCACCAGCGACCAACTCAAGCCTCACCGGTTCCGGTGGTCAGGTGGTTCTACTTTCCGTAACGGACGACGAATCAGAAGAGATGCCGCTGCTTGGTTTCAGCGTGACTCAGATCGCCGAAGTCCAGGAACCTCGCCGAATCATCCATGTCCCCGGCAGCCCCGACCACGTTCTCGGTTTTGTCGTCTGGCGAAGTCGCCCGGTCCCGGTTATTGACCTTGGTCGACGAGTCGGACTACCAGGCGAAACCGCCGATCAGCGACTGATCATCGCCCGAGGCAAAGACGATTCCGAGCTGATGGCCTTCCCGCGCAGGCAAAGATTCGATCGCTGCGACTGCCGATCGCTCACCGATCGATCGCCGTCCCTGCGGGTCTTCAGGCAGACGCCGTCCGCGCAGCCTTCACGGTCGACGCTTCAACGATGCTGCTGCCAGATCTGCAGTCCATCCTGACCTGCGCGTTTTGAAGTTGCACCGATTTGAGTCGCGAAGCGACGGCAGCACATAGCTGCGGGCGTCAGCCCGCAGAAAAAACGACACAAGTGTGTAAGCCGCGAAGCGGCGACAGCAACCATCTCTGCTGCCGCCGCTTCGCGGCTCACATTCTAATCTCGATCCTTCTCCGTGGGCTGACGCCCACGGCTATGTGCTGTCGCCGCTACGCGGCTGAAGTGTGCAACTTCGAACCGAGCGAGCACAACAAATTCTAATTCTCAGATCCCCACCAGCCTTTGGGGGAGTAATCTGGACGCAGGACCCCTGCCGCCTGAGCTTCCAGGCCTGGCAGAGTCTTCTCGCGAGTGCGGACTTTTTCTTCCTGCCAGCGTTGCTCGCTGAAACTGGGGTTAGGAATCGGCATGCGAGCCCCAGTTTCGGCCAGCCAGTCGTTCAGTCGATCACGCAAGCTTGCGACGCGGTCGGCATTCTTTGCGGCAACGTCTTTGTGTTCGCCGTGGTCGCTGGCCAGGTCGTAAAGCTCGTCTCGACCGTCCTCGTAATAGTGGATCAGCTTCCAGTCGCCGTCACGAATGATCGCGCTGGGTTCGCCGCCCTGGTTCCCGTAGTGCGGGTAATGCCAGAACAGCGGACGACTCGCGATCGTCTTCTTGCCCTTCAGCAGCGGAACGAGACTGACGCCGTCCACGTGCTGCTGAGGTCGAAGTTTCTGGCCAGTCAACTCAAGCAGCGTCGGATAAAAGTCGGCACCGGTTACCGGCACGTCGCTTGTCGAGCTGGCAGACTTCACTCCCGGACCGGCGATGTAATATGGCTCGCGGATTCCGCCTTCCCACTGTCGTCCCTTGCCGCCTCTTAGTGGAAGGTTCGAAGTCGCTTTGCCGTCTCCTGCCGAAACGCCGCCGTTGTCTGACGTGAAGACGATGATTGTGTTTTCTGTCAGGCCGTTGCGATCCAGAGCGGCCAGCGCGATGCCGACGGCATCGTCCATCGCCTCGACCATGCCTGCATAGACAGGATGATCCTGTAGCTGCCGAACGGGACTCGTCCGGTCCACGATGAAACGATGATCGGGCGTCGGCAGCTTCGCAGCCTTTGCTCGGTACTTCGCCCACAACGGCTTCGTCGACTGAATTGGCCCGTGCACCGAGTAAAACGACAGGTAAGCAAAGAACGGTCCCTTCGCATTTTCGTCGATGAACTTTGCCGTTTCCCGTCCCAGCCGCTGAGGAAGTGATTCTCCCGCCGGCCCGTCTTTCATCTTCGGATTGTTGTACGGGGCGAAGTAGCCGCCGGGAGGCGAGCCTCGATGATGACCTCCGACGTTGATGTCGAAACCGTGATCTTCGGGAAACGATCCCTTATCACCAAGGTGCCACTTCCCGGCAAAGAATGTTCGATATCCCGCTTGCTTGAACGACTCGGCCAGCGACGTGTCCTCAGCCGGCAAAGCATGGACGTATTTCGCCGGAAGCAGTTTGGTGTTACGTTTCCAGCCGGTTCCTTCGGTAGCTCCGATCCAATCGGTAATCCCGTGCCGCGCCGGAGTCTTTCCCAGCATGATCGTTGCTCGAGACGGACTGCAGACCTGACACCCGGCATACCCCTGCGTAAACCGCATCCCCGACTTCGCAATGCGATCGATGTTGGGGCTCTCGTAAAACGTGCTGCCCTCAACACTCAAATCCCGCCAGCCGAGATCGTCTGCCAGAATAAACAGCACGTTCGGCCGCGTCTTCGACTCAGCAGCAACTGCTTCGCCCGTTGCGGACTGAAGAGCGACGACGGCCAACATGCCGAAAAGCACGAATGAAATTCTGCCAATCCGGAGACTAGAGAAGCTCAAATTCAACACAGGATTGTGGCTGCGGCGTTGGTCGAAAATTGTCATTGTTGCTGTCACTCTGGAGTGTTATTGAAAAATCTCGCGAACGGTCTCGCGATACGATTGGGTCCGTTGACCGGTAGGGTAGTTGCTGGCTGCAAATGCGGTCGAGTCAGTGAGTCGTTCGCTGGATGCCGCCAACAAGGCGTCTCCGGCAGCATCGCCATTTCAACCTGACGACAAATTCCGGTCAATCAGCGGTGTACTGTTTCGAAATTCGATAAAGTGGCGTCAGCCTTTGGCGATCCGCACCGTAACTCGAACGGAAACTGTGCCATGAAAAAGATCGTACTATTGATCATCGCTCTCACGCTGAACTTTTCAGCGCTGAGCTCCGCGAGCCAGACACCTGTCGGCGCCCCAGCCCAGCAGTATTCCACGCTGCTCAAAGAGTACGGACCCGTGAGCGGCGGAATGCGAACGGCCACGACCGACCTGCAACGTAAGCAGTCCGTGGAGAGGCTCTCTGCGTTCTCGACAAAGTTTCTCGATCTGGCCGATAAGTACCCGGACGACCCGGTCGCTCTGAAGGCATTGCGTCAGGCGATTCAGGTCGACGTCTCAGCGGACTCTGCAGCGCAGAATGCGTGGGAGATGAACGAGTCCGAATTCCCAGCCGGCAGCATTGAAGGTGCCGCAGGAAAAGCGGTTGCCCTCGTGCTTCGAGACCACGTCCTCAGTAAACAACTTGCTCCAATCCTCGACCGAATGCGGTACGGCTATCGGAAAGATTACGAAGAAGGCCTGGCGGCGGTCCTCGAAAAGAATCCTCATCGAGACGTCCAGGCTTTGAGCTGCCTGGCACTGGCTCAATTCCTCGGCGACAGACTGCGAATGCTGAATTTGTCTGACGATCGGGCGGAGCTTGAAACGTGCTTCGACATCGTATTCGGAAAAAAGTACCTGCCCGAATGGCGACGTCGTGACCGAGCCAAACTTGAAGAGCAAATCGAGGCACTGTTCGAGCGAGCCGCCAGCGAGTACGGCGACGTCAAGTTTCGAGGTAGCACGGTCGGCGAAACGGCAAAGTCAGAGCTGTACGCCATCCGCAATCTCGGAGTCGGCAAAGTCTCTCCGGACATCGTGGGCAAAGACCAGGACGGCACGCCGTTTAAGCTGAGCGACTATCGCGGTAAGGTCGTGCTGCTCTATTTCTGGAGCGAATTCTGACTCACCTGACGGACCACCTGGCCACACGAGCGGTCGCTCGTTACGAAACTGAAAGATAAGCCCTTCGCATTGATCGGCGTGAATTCCTGGGTCCACGATCCAGGCGAACTCAAAGAAACGATGAAAGAACACAACATCAACTGGCGATCGTTCGACGACGAAGGAGACCTCAACCGACAGTGGAATATGCCCGCCACGCCGACCTTCTTCATCATCGATCGCACAGGGACGATCCGACACAAATGGATCGGCAAGCCCGCCGAAAACTCCGTCGACAATGCACTGGACAAGCTGATTCTGGAAACAGAACAGGCTGCTTCACCAAACTAGCTTCCCATCGACGGGCACGCGGCAGGTCACATCTCGCAACGTTAAGGTGCGTTTCGGCACCGGACCCGTTGCACAACACTAGAGTCCTGACTCCACCGATCATTCCGTCAGAAAGAACCGCATCCATGCTTGAATACGATCTGCTCCTGCGTGGCGGAACCCTCATCGACCCGGCAGCCGGAGTGCATGCACCGAAGGATGTGGCGGTTACCGGCGGAAAGATTGCAGCGATCTGCGATCCCGGCTCCGACCAACGGGCGCGAAAGATTGTGGATGTCGGCGGGCTGCTGGTTGTGCCCGGCTTGATCGACATGCACGTGCATGTGTTTCCCGGCGTCAGCCACTTCGGTGTGGATCCGGATTCAACCTGCATTTCTCGAGGAGTGACTACGGCCGTCGATTTCGGAACAGCTGGCGGGTTGATCTTCGACGGGTTTCGTCAACTGGTCATCGATCGAGCGAACACACGGGTCTTAGCGCTGCTGCATATCGCCGGGCAGGGGATGATCAGCAGCCCTGGCACGTTGCCGGCGCTGGGTGAGCTGACAGATCTAAGATACTGCAATGTCGAAAATGTCGTCCGCACGGTCGAACGGCATCGAGACTGCATCGTCGGAATCAAGATTCGCCTGACCGAAAACCTGGCCGAAGACGGAAAGAACGAAGCTCCCGGCCTCCAGTTGGCTCGGCAGGCAGCCGATGAAACCGGCCTGCCGCTGGTCATCCACAGTCCAGATTCCACACTCCCCATGTCGCACGTGATGAACAACATGCGGACCGGAGATGTGCTGACTCATTGTTACCACGGCCGCCGCTGCGGCATCGTCGACGAAACAGGGCGAGTGCTGCCCGAAACAAAGGACAAGCTCGACGAAGGTCTGCTGATGGACGTCGGCCACGGTTGGGGGAGTTTCTCGTGGCCGGTCGCTCAGAACATGCTGGATGCAGGAGTGATCGCCGATTTCATCAGCAGCGATCTGCACACCTACAACCTGCACGGCCCGGTGTTCGATCTGCTGACGACGATGGACAAGTTCCTGCTGCTGGGCATGAGCCTGGACGAAGTCATCCGCCGCACAACCGCCGAGCCCGCAAAGTTCCTCAACCGACAACACGAAATCGGCACACTGGCTGTCGGCGCGACGGCAGACATCACCGTGCTGGAAATCGAAGAAGGCCAGTTCCCACTAAAAGACTCGCACGGCGTGGTCAAAAACGGAACGCAGCGTCTGGAAGTCCGCCACACCTTCCGAGCCGGCTGCCCCACCGGCCTCCTCCCACGCCCCACCGAACAGCACCTGCACGCGAGAACTGCCACGTCATAGGAACGTGTTCAGAATAACTTCCTGAATTCAACCAAGCTGTAGGGTGGGCCGAGGAACGAGTCCCACCATTTCGAGATTCGAGAGAGTTGGTGGGGCTCCTGTCGTCGGCCCACCCTACCGTCTGATCTCGACTACTCAGACACATTGTTGATTTCCAGATCTTGTCTCAAAGCCTTTTTGCCTGCAATTTTTCGGTTTCCGAATCGGGAAGTTATTTCAGACACGTTCCTTAGTGCCCGCAATCGTGCTGCGTGCCTCTACTGCCCGGTCGTGATCTTTACGAAGTGCACCTTGTTGGTCTGCTCTTTGCGTTTTCCAAGACGCAGCAGGCCTTCGCCGCACGTAATCCAACTCTCGTTGTCGCTGATGCGGCAGACGCCGGAGTTACCCAGCGTGGCGTGGTCTTCGGCAATCAGGATTCGTTCGGTCGACCGGATTACCTGCAGAGTTTCCGGGTTGACCTGGCCGATGAACAACGGAGCTCGGTGCCGCATGATGTGGTCGTTATTCGCATCTTTGCGTGTGTAAACGAGAAACAGTCCGTCGCCGATCGTCACCCAATGCTGCTGGGTGTTGTAACTGCCGAGCAGTTTTCCATCGTCAAACTTCCATTCGCGGATCGGTTCAAAGTGGATGCCGTCTTTGCCGCGAGTGACGAAGGCCGTCTGGTCCGCTCGCAAGGTCAGGAAATACTTTCCATCGAACTCGGTAAGCGACGGTTCGTAAAGACCGCGGCCTGCGGGAATGGTCAGTTCGGTGCCGTGCTTTTTGTAAGTCAGCAATTCGCCGTCAAAACTGCAGCGTGCGACGACACTTGTGTAGTTGTGCTTTTTCGGATCCCGCCAGTACCGCACGGGAAGAAGGATGTCTCCGTTGGGAAGGTCGACTCGCTGAGTGCAGCCGGCATTGATGGCGACGATCGGGTTTCCGGAATGATCCGTGTCCGGCACTTCCAGAAACCGCATCGGCCCACACACGCCGGACTTCGGGTCCAGTACGGCGTACGAAACTTTCTCGCGAAGCCGGTTCTCCTTCTTGCCATCTGCAAAGTTGAACGTCTTGCCGGTAAGAAGCACCGTGCCGGTCTTCGCGTGCCAGGTTGGCCACAGGTCGCCAGGTGCCACCTCGTAGCCGTCAGGTTGTCTGGTTCGTTTCAGTGAGCGAATCGCTGCTGGCACGCTCCACGTTCGACCGTGATCGCGGCTGATGGATTGGTAGATGTCGTGAAAGTTGTGTGTCCCGGTCCGCCCCGTCTCGGACATGGTCGTGATCAGCAGCGGCTCGGGCCCCGGCACGAAAGCCGTCCGAGCCTGCCACCAGTCCCACTCTTTCGAGCCGTCAATCGAGGTTCGCGTTTCGAACTTCAGCTCGACCGGCTGCACCTTTTTAGCAGACTGAGCAAACAACTGCGTCGAGAAGGTCAGAACGATCAATACGACGTGCAGGGCCGCGTGATGCCTGTGTTTCGCCCAAAAACAGCTGCCCGTTTTCTGTGGCACGCGACTCCGTCGCGTCAGCCCAGTTGGGGCTTTCCGCACGGAGTGCGGAGCCAGTGTGAGAAAGTTTTTTCGAGTACGATCTTTAGCCAAACAATTCATGCATCACTCGACCGTTCGGAATCAGGCTGACCGGGCGGCCGGTTCTGGTGTAGTACTCTTTGTGATGGTCAATGCCCAAAGCACTGAAGATCGACGCTCCCAGATCGTCCGGGTGAATGTCGGTATCGGCACTGGGGCCTTCACCGTTTTCGTCGGTCGCTCCGATCAACTGGCCGGGTTTCACTCCGCCGCCGGCCATCATGCACCAGTTTGCTCGCGGGTAATGGTCGCGGCCGACGTTCTGGTTGATTTTCGGAGTCCGACCGAACTCGCCCATCGCGATCACAAGAGTCCGGTCAAGCAGTCCCTTTTCTCGCAACGCAGTCAGAGCCGCAGTGAAGCCCGCATCGAGCGGCGGCATCAGTCGTTTGTGACCGACGAAATTGTCCAGGTGAGTATCCCAGCCCTGGCTCGTGACCGTCACAAATCGACAACCGGATTCGATCAATCGAGTTCCCAGCAACAGGCTTTGACTGACTTCGTCGGCGGCAAAGAGTTTGCGGATGCTCTCCGGTTCGAGGCTCACATCAAACGCCTTCTGAGTCCGCTCCGACGTGATCATGCTGTAAGCCTGCTGGCCGAACGTGTCTAACGCGTCGAGCAGTTGGCTGTTGGTATCAACTTCCCGCAGCCGTGTGTCGAGATCCTTCAGCAGCTTGTCACGGCGATTCACCTTGTCGACGGTGACGCCCTCGGCGAGCGAAATGCCTCGCACCGAAAAACGCTCGCCGGGCTTCGGCACGGCGTTCGTCTTGAAAGGCGCAAACGAGTCACCCATGTAGCCGGCCGACCATTCTGTCTGCGGAATGGCCACGTAAGGCGGCAGGTCAGGATCGCCGGGCAACTCCTTCATGATGACCGAACCGTACGACGGATATTTCACCGCCGGGTTCGGACGGTTGCCCGCCGCGATGTAGGCTTGCCCTTGAGGATGGTCACCGGTCGTGTGGCTGATCCCGCGAATCAGTGTGAACTGATCAGCGGCAGCGGCGATCTTTGGAAGATGCTCGCACACCGGAAGCCCCGGCAGCTTCGACGAAATCGGCTGGAACTCGCTGCGGGTCTCTTCCGGAAGATTCTCTTTCATATCCAGCGTGTCGAGATGCGCTGGTCCCCCGGCCAGATTCAGAAACAGTACCGAGTCCGCCGTCGACTTGCTGGCTGATTCACCATGTGCAAATCGCAAAGCGTCAGCCAGCGACAACCCCGTCGCGCCGAGAACGCCAGCCTGCAACACCCCGCGCCGCGAGATGGATCGTTTGTTGATTCCAGCCATCGTTCGTTCCTGAAGGATCTAAACACGCCACAAGACTTAAGCCACAGAGATCACCGAGGTCACTGAGTTGTCGTTGAAATATTTCTCTGAGGCCTCTGTGATCTCTGTGGCTAACAAAATACAACCAAAATGGAACGTCACGTTCAAGATCAATTAGTGGTTCGTCAAAAACTCCTGCGTATT
>JBLFXD010000237.1:0-8783 GCA_047611045.1 Planctomycetaceae bacterium
ACAGGCTCCCGGCCAAACGGCACCTGGTCGGTAAGCTTAATCTCAACCGCCAGGTTCTTCAGAGCGTCCGATTCTTCGGCGATTGCCGAGGTTGCACAGAAAAAAGTGAGCCAAACGACGGCAAGAGGCAGGTGCAAACTCGTCGCCGCCTGAGTCAAGTGACCCGCAGGCTGGAACCAGCTCCGCGCAGTTCCGGCACCGAGATTGCGGGAACCGCGCAGAGCTTGTTCCAGCCTACCTAACGACTCTACGTGCATGCTCGTTCTGTCCTGAAAATTGCCGTCTCAATCCTTCGTCGTCCGAACCACAACCAGATTGAAAGGCACAATCACACACCAAACTGGTTCAATCCACAGTCGTGGAATCGTAGTCGCCTCGGGCTTGTTCTGTCATACTCGGAGCCTCGCCTCAGACTCACTAATTGAACGCCAGGCTGCTCGGCACAGTATTTCCACCCCAGAACGACGCTCCAGGGATCGATCCATGTTTTTCGCTCGAACGCTGATTGTGACGGTTCTTTTCTGCATTTGCTCGATCAGCAACGCAAATGACTGGCCGCAGTTCCGAGGCCCTTCCGGCAACGCAACGGCTCCTGATTCCGATCCTCCGACAACTTGGAGCGATTCAGAAAACATCGCCTGGAAAACCGAACTACCGGGTCGCGGCGCGTCCAGCCCGATCGCTTTCGGGAACCGAATCTTTCTGACCGCCTACACCGGGTTCGGCGTCGACACTGAAGAGCCGGGCAACAAAGCAGACCTGAAACTGCATGTCCTTTGTTTTGAACGAGACAGCGGCAAACTGCTCTGGGATAACTTCATCAAGGCCAGTTCGGCGACGCAGAAATTTGGCCAACGCGTCGCTGACCACGGTTACGCGACGGCCACTCCAGCCACCGATGGCGAGGCCGTATATGCGAGTTTTGGAGTTTCAGGCGTCGTCGCCTACGACATGGAGGGCAACCTCATGTGGCAAGCGGAGATCGGAGACGGGACAGCGGGCTTCGGCTCTGCGGCATCGCCGGTCGTTTACCGTGACATGGTTTACGTCAACGCGAGCATCGAAAGCAGAACACTTTTGGCCTTCGACAAGAAGACTGGTAAAGAAGTCTGGAAAGTCGAGTCGATCGTCAAGTCCTGGTCGACACCCTGCATCGCAGACGTCCCGGGCGAAGAACCGGAGCTAATCCTCAATCAGCAGAATGAGATTTTTGGCTTCGACCCCATCACCGGTAAAAAACTCTGGTGGTGCGCCGGGGTCGAGGATTACATCGTTCCCGTTCCCGTCTTCCACGATGGCATTGCTTACTGCCTGGGAGGACGGAGCAACCGAGCGATTGCCGTCAAACTCGGAGGACGCGGCAACGTCACAAAGACGCACAAGCTTTGGCAGTCAACGATCGGCGCCAACGTCACATCACCAGTCTATTATGACGGGCATCTCTACTGGGCAAGCGACAAAGCAATCGAAAACTGCCTGCGAGCATCCGACGGCAAAGAAATTTACCAGGAACGACTTCCGGCTCGGTCGAGGATCTACTCGTCGATCGTCCGCGCCGGCGACAAGCTTTACGTCACGACACGCGATCAAGGCATCGTCGTTCTGGCCGCGAAACCCGAGTACGAAGAACTCGCCGTCAACGTAATTAAGTCCGACGAAACGCTCGTGAACGCCAGCCCGGCCGTCAGCGGAAATCAACTCCTGCTACGAACCGACCGCTTCCTTTACTGCATTGGCAAATAACTAATTGACTCGATGGCGAGGCACGGATGAATCGAATGGTGGGAATGGATACTCAGCCGACAATCGCCGTGTGCATCCCTTGCTACAAGGCAACGGTCACGATTCTGCAAGTGCTTGAGTCCGTCGGTCCCGAAGTCAGCCACATCTTCGTGATCGATGACGCCTGCCCGGAATCGACAGCGGACTTTGTTGAGCAAAACTACTCCGACCCTCGGCTGACAATTATTCGCAACGAATCGAATCTTGGAGTCGGCGGCGCCGTCGTGCAAGGCTACCGAGCTGTCCTGAACGAGGGCGTTGACATCGCGGTCAAGATCGACAGCGACGGCCAGATGGATCCAGCACTCGTGCCGTACCTCACAAGTTCGATCGTCAGCGGTTCCGCCGATTATGCGAAGGGGTGCCGCTTCTACAGCCTGAATGACATGAAATCGATGCCGTACATCAGGCTACTGGGCAATGCTGCTCTGTCAATCATCAATAAGATGACCAGCGGTTACTGGACCGTCGTTGACCCCACAAACGGATTTACCGCCATCCATCGCGCCGCTCTGCAACAGCTGCCCCTTAACCGGATTTCGCAAGGCTACTTCTTTGAAAGCGACATGCTGTTTCGGCTCTCAACCATCCGAGCGGTTGTCAAAGATGTCCCGATGGCTTCGGTCTACAAAGACGAAGAAAGTCAACTGAAAATTGGCCGAATTCTTTTCGAATTCCCACCGCTATACGCAAGAGCTTTCGTGAAGCGAGTCCTCTACTGTTATTTTCTCCGAGACTTCAACGCAGTCAGTCTTCACTTTGTGATCTCGATGGCCTTACTTATTCCAGGCGTTTTCTGGGGCAGCTACCAATGGTGGAAATCGATTGAAACCGGAGTCGTCGCTACGACTGGTACAGTCATGCTGGCCGTGCTTCCGCTGATTCTGGGTTTTCAGTTTCTGCTGGGGGCCGTTCAGGGAGACATGGCCAACCAACCGGATGAACCAGTTCAGAAAAACACCGACCGCACGGGACGACGGTGGCAAATGTCGATTCAGTCGATCAACGACTCCAGCAACAAGAGGTGAGCAGAATGAACGGCACTGAGCAAAAGGATTTGCAGGCTCTCTCAAAATGCGAGCAATTCATTGGACCGCTGTTCGGTTTTGTGGCGATGCTGGTCGTCAACTCAGTCTACCTTGCCTACAAGGGTGTGTTCCTCGCTCCGGATTCCTCGTTCTACATACTTGGAGCCGACCGGCTGGTTGCTGCCGGATTTGATTTTCGAACATTCCTGCATGACTCCCCGGCATTCGGTCAGTACCTCGGTTTCGTGACCTGGTGCGCCGTACTGAAAAGCGTCGTTGGAGAAAACTGGCCCGCCGCCGTCATCGGAGGAAACGCCATTGCGAACGCACTCACCGTGGCAGTGCTGACCCATGCTCTGCGCCGAACTGGCATCTGCTGGCAGGCCAGACTCTGTGCAATCTGCTGGTGCATGATCGCGTTCGACCTGCTCGTCTGGTCCAAGGGCCTGCTGTCTGACCCTACGTTTCTCGTGCTGGCTACGTCCGCTGTTACCGTCTCCGCAAGCTGCATCAAACCTCTGACAACCAGCCTGTCGCGACGGATCGGCATGCTGAGTCTCGCGGCAGTACTGAGCATTGCGGCAATCTGCTGGCGGCCGACGGGCATCGCACTCGTCGGCCCATTGAGTGTCTGCGTGCTGCTTGGCCTGCTTCCACAACGCTTCCAGGTGAAGCGAGTCTTCACGCTGCTGGCGACACTGGTTGTGGTCGAGGCGGGCTTCCTCGTGTTTGCTCACTTCATGTCCGAACCGGAAAGCTGGCCGCTCCCGTTTGGTGGCGGGAACATCAGCTACACCGCTCACTATTACGATGATGGCCAAGTTGTCTGGAAGCGCTACGCGACATACCACGCTGAGCCCGAAACATTAATGGACTACCACCTGATCACGCTCGACCGACTGCGCTACTGGTTCGCATGTTACGAAAGCGAATTCAGCTTCGCTCACAAACTTTACAACTGCGTATTCTACATTCCATTGTTTACTGGCACTGTCATCGCCCTGGCGTTTTGGACCTGTCGAACATCGAGCAGCAACGAACAGAGTGACCGACTGGTCACCGTGTTGCTGTCAACGGTGCTCACTTTCTCAGCCATGCACGCGATGCTGCAGGTCGACTACGGCTGGCGGTACCGCGTTCCAATTATTCCATGTCTGATGATGCTGAGCGCCGTCGCTCTCGACACCGCGATACAGAATCTGAGACGAAGATCGGCTGCAAAGATAACCGATGTTGCTGTCAGAGGAGCCCGTTCCGAATCAAGTACGGAGATCGATGATTGAAGAACGCAACGCCGTTAGATACGAAATCTGCTTTGAACCCGCCCTCAACGATAGAGGTCGGTCAGGTAGCTTCGGACAGAATCTGACCAGAGAAACCTCTGGCCGAACGCCGCGTTTCGGATCCGATCGAAGTCAGCTTCCGAGTTGCGTTTCGAATCGATTGCTCGCCTCGTGGCCTCGACGAAACCGTCGCCGAGCTCTTCCGGTGTGTGGCCAGAGAAAGCAAATCCCGTTTCCCCATCGTGAACGGTATCTTTCAGCCCGCCGATCGAGTGCACGACGCACGGCTGTCCGTCACGCATGGCAAGCATTTGTGAAATGCCGCACGGCTCGAAAGCGCTCGGCATCAGAAACAAATCTCCGGACTGATAAAGCAGTTCAGCTCCGTGAGGGCTGTAACCGTTGAGGAAAACGAAATTGGGATGCTTGCGTGCGAGGCCGTGGAGGAACTCTTCGTATCCTCGGTCACCGTTTCCGGCGAGCAGGTACACGCTGTCGTCGCCGGCTTCTGAAAGAATTCGATCCAGCGGCGGAGCGTCCTCCGGTGTCCGCATCAAGCGAACCTTCTGATCGACGACGCGCGTCACGCTCGTCAACAGAACGGACGGACGGGGCCGGCCACTTTCTGCCCAGTCTTCGAGACGCTTCAGAGCCAGCCAAAGGGGGAACGTCTGCGAACGCTGATACCAGACTGAAACTTCGTTGATCAGACCGCTGAGCAAGTTTCGCCACGAAGCCTGGTCGCGAGCTGGCAACGCCGACACCGTTGACTCGTACTCGCAGCCGTTGAGAATTCCGATGAGCCGCCCCTGGTCCCGGGCATTCTGAAGATCGCCTTCCAGACCTTCTCCACCAAAAAACACACAACGTGAATCGTTTCGTTGAGGACGACTCGGTTCGCAGACTTCAGGAACGTAACCTGGTGAGACAACGTGAACCTTGTCCGCCAGTCGGACTCCGACAGCCATCGGGTTCATGCAGTCGGGATAGTCCGGATCCTGAACTGTCGCTAGATCGTAACTCAACTCAGGAAACCACGACTTGAGCGACGACGCGTAACCATCCAGAGGACGGATCCCCTGCAGCGCGAGATTGTGGATCGTAAACACCGTCCGTTTGCTGCCCAGGTCGCGGAACGCCGGATCGAACTCGCGAAGCATCAAGTAGAAGCCAGCGTGCCAATCGTGAAGGTGGACGATGTCAACTTCTCCGAAACTGCCCTGCAGGACTGCCTGCGCAACGGCGGCGTTGAAGCAGGCGAACTTCGTGGCGTCACTCGCGAACGGATGCTCGGCTCCGTCGTCGACGTAGATCAACTTTCTGCCGGACACTGAGTCGATCGTTTCGAAAGCTGAGTGGTGCAATACGAGCTGCCGGACGCCCGCCTGAGGACGTTTCCCTTTGACTTCAAACAACTCCGCAGTCAGTCGTTCGCCACCGAATGAGAACTCAACTGTGCCGAGACTCGCCGTCGCGTTCTCGTGGAGGAAACCGTACGACGGGCAAACGACCGAGACGGATCCGTCGAACTCCGGCAGGTCCACCAGTGCGGAAGGAACATCGCGTACGACGTCGGCGACTCCACCGACCTTTCCGCCTGCCAGTGCATCGTTCTCTGCCGCCACCATCAGAATGTTCAGCGATTCAGCCACGAAGTCCCCTCACGCAATCCTTCGGCCAGAAACGGCAGCAGCCCGATCGCTGAACGACCGGGCTGCCGGTGATTTTAAATTTCCAATCAACGTTGCCGCTCGCTAGTCATCAGACTCTCGCAGCTTTGCCATCACGCTCAGATCTTCCAGCGTGGTCTGGTCGCCAACGGATTCTCGACCGGCGGCGATGTCTCTCAAAAGACGTCGCATGATCTTGCCGCTGCGAGTCTTCGGCAATGAGTCTGTGAATTTGATGACGTCCGGAGTCGCGATTGCGCCGATCTGCTTTCGCACGTGAGCGATCAGCTCTTTCTTCAGTTCTTCGTCGCCCGAAGACGCCTTAAGCGTGACGAAGCAGAAAATGCCTTCGCCCTTGAGATCGTGTGGGAAGCCAACGACCGCCGCTTCCGCAACGCCGCTGTGAGCGACCAGCGCCGATTCGACTTCCATCGTGCTGAGCCGATGACCAGACACGTTCAACACATCGTCGACGCGGCCCATCACCCAGTAGTAGCCGTCTTCGTCGCGACGTGCTCCGTCACCGGCGAAGTAGCGACCTTCGATCTTGCTGAAGTAGACGTCGATAAATCTCTGATGATCGCCGTAAAGAGTCCTCAACATGTGAGGCCACGGCTGAGTCAGCACCAGTAGACCGCCCTGGTTATCGCCAAGACTCTCGCCAGTTTCACTCTGAATGTCCGGCACGACTCCAGGCAACGGTTTCGTACAGCTTCCTGGCTTGGTCGCCGTCACGCCGGGTAGCGGGCTGAGCATGATGCCGCCGGTTTCGGTCTGCCACCACGTGTCGACGATCGGGCATTGTTCGCCGCCGATCACTTTGTGATACCACATCCAGGCTTCAGGATTGATCGGCTCGCCGACCGTTCCCAGCAGCCGCAGGCTCGACAGGTCGTACTTGTTCGGCCATTCGTCGCCCCACTTAATGAACGCTCGGATCGCCGTCGGAGCCGTGTAGAAAATGTTGACCTTGTACTTTTCGACCATCGACCAGAATCGACCTTCGTCCGGCCAGTTCGGTCCGCCTTCGTACATGACGGTCGTCGCCCCGTTAGACAGCGGGCCGTAGACGATATAACTGTGGCCGGTGATCCAACCAATGTCGGCGGTACACCAATAGGTATCTTCGTCTTTCAGATCGAAAACCCACCGAGACGTCATCGTCGTGCCGAGCAGGTACCCGGCCGTCGTGTGCATCACACCCTTCGGCTTTCCGGTTGAGCCCGACGTGTAAAGAATGAACAGCGGGTGTTCTGAATCCAGTTCTTCGGCTTCGCATTCGGCCGACGCATCTTCCATCAGTTCGTGCCACCAGTAGTCACGGTCCGGAACCATCGTGACGTCGCCGCCGGTTCGATTAACGACGACGACCTTCTCGACAGATGGTGACTTTTCGAGGCTCTCGTCGACGGCGACTTTCAGCGGAACTTCTTTGCCGCGACGCCAGCCACCATCGGCGGTCACGACGAGCTTCGCCTGAGCGTCGTTATTTCGGTCGGCGACAGCTTCGGCACTGAATCCGCCAAAGATGATGGAATGCGTCGCGCCGATTCTGGCGCAGGCCAGCATGGCAATCGCCAGCTCGGGAATCATCGGCATGTAGAGTGTGACTCGGTCGCCGGTTTCGACCCCCAGCTTCTTCATGCAGTTGGCGAATTTGCAGACTTCGCGATGCAGGTCCTGGTAAGTCAGCACGCGCTGATCACCGGGTTCGCCTTCCCAGATGATCGCCGCTTTATTCTTACGCCATGTTGTCAGATGACGATCGACACAATTATAGCAGGCGTTGGTTTTGCCACCGACGAACCACTTTGTATCCGGCATGTCGCCTTCGAGCGTCTTGTCGAAGTCCTGGAACCAGTCGAGATTCTCACGTGCCAGGTCGCCCCAGAAACCGGCGGGATCGTCCTTTGCCCGATTCCACATTTCCTGATACTGCTCTTCCGAGCTGATATGTGCCTCGGCAGAAAACTCTGGCGACGGTGGAAACTTACGGTTTTCCTGAAGGACGCTCTCGATG
Organism: Planctomycetaceae bacterium; assembly: GCA_047611045.1. GTDB lineage: Bacteria > Planctomycetota > Planctomycetia > Planctomycetales > Planctomycetaceae > JABMPE01. The sequence continues at coordinate 7,784 of JBLFXD010000237.1, forward strand.
GCTTCACTCATGATGCAACTCCTGACGTTCGCCGGGGTGATTTGACGGGCGTCTGACGCGCGATGGCAGACGGCTCTGTCTTTGCTGTTAGGTCGCAGAGAGTCGGCGATGGTAGGCCCGACCTGTCGCAATTTCAACGAGCCCGACTCTCGCGACTGCCGGTCTGACGAATCCCCAACCGCGACCCGCTCGACCCGCTTGCCCGGCTGTTAATTGTCCCCTATCGTCCCGGTTTTCTCCCAGAATTACGCGACATTCCGGCAGGAAGCTCTACAATCCCGATCGGTCTGCCAGACCTCAACGCCAAGCCCGACAGACCACATTCACCGACCTTCGTCGGAAGGCTCAGCGAGTTGGCAGCCTCGCCTGCTTAATCCAACACCGCTCACGCTCCACATTACTCACGGATGAAACCGAACTCTTTTAGGAAACGACCATGTCGACCGCTCCCGCTGAAGCTCTTGCGTACAAAGTCAAAGACATCAATCTCGCCGCATTCGGCCGCAAAGAAATTGAACTGGCCGAAAAGGAAATGCCCGGCCTGATGTCTCTTCGCGAGAAATACGGCGACAGCAAGCCGCTCGCCGGAGCACGCATCGCCGGATGCCTGCACATGACCATTCAGACCGCCGTGCTGATTGAAACCTTGACGGCCCTGGGTGCTGAAGTCCGCTGGTCCAGCTGCAACATTTTCTCAACGCAGGATCACGCTGCCGCAGCCATTGCCGAATCCGGAGTCGCCGTCTTCGCCTGGAAGGGTGAATCCAACGAAGAATTCGACTGGTGCATCGAGCAGACCATCTTCTGGCCTGACGGTCAGCCGCTCAACATGATCCTCGACGACGGCGGCGACCTCACCGCGATGATCATCAACAAGTTCCCGGAACTGGCCGGCGGAATTAAGGGCATCTCGGAAGAAACCACGACCGGCGTTCTGCGACTTGTTCAGCTTCACGAAGAAGGCAAGCTGCCGATCCCGGCGATCAACGTCAACGACTCG
>JBLFXD010000238.1:0-8701 GCA_047611045.1 Planctomycetaceae bacterium
CAGCGCTTCCGGGTCGAAGGCGTCGCGTGTGCGGTTGTTGGTGATCAGGCCGACGGCCTTTTCGTGGAAATGGTCCTGAGCACCCATCAGCCCGGTCTGGTCAATGTCTCGGCGCAGTCGATCGAAACCGGCCAGTAGAGTTGTGCGGTCGTCGAGTCGGTCTTCGACTTCTTTGGAAACGGCAACGTTCTTGACTTCGAATTTCTCGTCGTCGGGATTTCCAGGCACGGTAAACGGCGTGTACGACGGGCCGAGGTAGGCTGAGCCCATCGCGAATACGTCGATGCCGTGTCGACCGTTCGGGGCGTTGCAGATGTAATTCGGAACGCCGACGTCGCGACGTTCGAACCACTTGGAAACGATCGAGCCGACGGCCGGTGCGTCGTTGACGGTGTTGACCGGCGTCTTTGGAACGCGGCCGGTCATGAACCGTTTATGGCCGCCGCCGTGGTCGGCGAAGTTGTGGGCGATGGAGCGAATGATGTTGTAGCGGTCGGCGGTGCGAGCGAGACGCGGCATGAGTTCGCAGACGGAAAGCCCGTCGACGTTTGTGCTGATCGGGTTGAAGATGCCTCGATAATCGGCCGGAGCGTCCGGTTTCATATCGAACGTCTCCATATGCGGAGGTCCGCCGGGAAGCCAGACATAGATCACGGACGTGTCCGGATCGTCGAACGCTGGCCCGGCCGCCGCTTTGACCTTCAGGAATTCTCCAAGAGAGAGTCCACCAAGGCCCAGAGTACCAAGCTTCATGAAGTCTCGACGGGAAACTGGTCCCGAACAGTGCTTCTTTGAACTGTCGCTCATTGAGAATCTCGTGAGAAAACGGCGGGAATGTTGGGCGGAAAGTGTCTCGTTCGCCCGGTAGGAAACAAACTGTATACCCCGGTCCGGGAAGCGAGGCAATGGCTGCGTGAGAATGGAATGTACCGAGTAACTTACTCTGATTTCATACCAGCACGAAGCGCAAGCGAGTGGATGCTCAGGGATGACTCGCTTGCGTTTTTTGAAGTTTCACAATTCAGCCGCGAAGCGGTGACAGCACATAGCCGTGGGCGTCAGCCCACGGAACAGGACGAAAACGAACACGTGAGCCGCGAAGCGGCGGCAGCAGAGATGATTGCTGTCGCCGCTTCGCGGCTGTGACTCTTGTCTCTCTTTTTCTGCGGGCTGACGCCCGCAGCTATGTGCTGCCGTCGCTTCGCGACTCACGACTCTGCAACTTCAAAACTTGCGCTTCGTGCTGGTATGGGGGACTTGTTTCCAATGTGCTCCGAAATTTGAGGAGATACCCTACGAGAAAATTTCCTTGAAACGAGACTGGAAATTCGTCAGCTACTTCGCGATCCACTGGACGGCGTCGATGATGACGTAGCCGTCGGTTTCCTGATTGGAAATCGTCACGGTGGCTGGCTTGTCTGCAGAGAAAGTGAATTCGCCCAGCGAGACGAACAGCTTGTCGATCGGTGGCACTTTCTTCTGGTTGACCAGCAGGGTTTTTTCGCCTCCCGCATGATGCACGACGACGGGCACGTTCGTCGCTCGGTTGCCGTTGTAGGAATAGGCCAGTCGAACTTCGTAGCGCCCGGGTTTGAGTTTCGTTTCGAAGGTCGCAATCGATCGCCCGTCACTCTTGTTTCCGTCGTGACGGTACTCGCGACCAACCCAGCTCCCGGTCGACGAGCTGTTTCCCCAGTTGCCAGTTAGTTTGGCCGATCCATCGTCGATGACCGTCCCCTTCAACTTTGCAGGATCGACACCAGCCTTACCGGTGTAGGTGTATTCGTAGTTGAGAACCTGGCCTTCCTTCAGCAATCGTTCTCGAAGCTGTCCGTATTTAACGTCCTGAACGGCGATGTTTTCTTTGAGCGCCATCGAAGCGACGGTCGCAGCGGACTGGCCGAGTATCATAAACACCGGTTCCATGCGGATCGATCCGAAGGCAATGTGAGAACTCGATACGCAAACTGGAACAAGCAGGTTTTCGCACTGCTTCTTCTTTGGAAGGATTGAGCCCAGCGCAATCTCGTAGGGCCCTCGCGTGCTGACACCGATGTCGCCTTCGTTCTGAACGTAGCCTTCCGGAGTGACGTAACGCTGCACGTTGTGAGAATCCATCGTGTAAGAGCCCATGCCGATTGACTCGGGTGTCGGTTTCTTCTTGAGCAGCTCGTTTTCAGTCATGACATACTTGCCGACCATTCGCCGCGCTTCGCGTACGTAAATCTGGTGAGGCCAGTTGCCGTTGTCGACAAATTCGTCTTTCGAGAGTCCCCACTCGGCAAATTTTGCCCGGACGTCGTCGGGGACTCGTGGGCTGTTCGCCAGAAAGTGCATCAGGCCCTGTTGGTAAACTTCGTGTTCCTTGATGATTTTCAGGCGGCGTTCGTACGACCCTTCCGGATAGTCGTAGTTAAATCCGATGTTGTCGGTGCTGAACGGGCCGTGGTTGTTGGTGTCGGTCTTGTGGTTGGGGATCGGGTCGAACTTGCGGAATCCTTCTCGCCAGCCTGCTTCGAGCACTCGGACGAGTAATTCGTACTGCTTCGGGTCGTAGCCTTCTGGTTTTGGGAAGGCGAGTCGGTTCTTCGGATCGTTCGTCAGGCACATGCGGAAGCAGTAGGCCTGGATTCGTCTGTCGGTGTCTCCAAATTCTCCGGGAGGTTCGGGACTGATTCGCGGAAGGAGTCCGCTGGATGGATCACCGGGGACGACGTAGGGGCTGATCAGTGTCTTGACCGCTCCGAAATGGTGTCCGTGATGCAGGACGCCGGTCTGGATTCCGTTCCAATCTTCACCGTACTGAGCTCGGGATTCTCGACCAACGTGGTAGTCGACTTCGGCGGTGGCCAGCAGGTCACCTTCGTACGTTGCATCGATAAACATCCTGCCGTTGCAGGTTCTGCCGCTCAGCATTCGGATCGTTGAAATCCGACCGTGGGCTTTGGTGACGCCGCTTTTGCGATCGAGCCATTCGTCTCGGAAAACGGGGATCTCAAATTCCTTCACCAACTCGTCGAAGACGTTTTCTGCGACGTGCGGTTCGAAGATCCACATTGTGCGATGTTCGCCGTCGATCGCGACCGAACCTTGCCCTTTGTTTCCGTATTCCGAACGCTTCTGCCACTTCCAGGCGTTGTCCGTTTGATAGTGTTTCCAGACTCGGTGGTAAAAGTCTCGGGCGAGCCCACCGATGACCGACTTGTTGCCGGTGTCAGTCCAGCCGAGCCCGCCGCTCGATAAGCCGCCGAGGTGTTTGTCCGGGCAGACGATGACGACCGAATGCCCGATCCGTTTGGCCTGAACGGCCGCGATGACTCCACCGGAAGTTCCGCCGTAGACGACGATGTCAGAAGTGGTTGCCACGGAACGACCCTGTGCGAAGCTGGCGGACGTGGCAGCGACAACCGCCGCGAACGTAAGCAAAGAGTTTATCAGCGGCAGTCGCATTTTCTGCTCCAGCAATTGTTTCCGGGAAATGTGTCTTTGTCAGTAGGCTGGAACAAGCTCTGCGCGGTTCCGGCAGATCGTCGCTGCGGGTGTTGCCGGAACTGCGCGGGGCTTGTTCCAGCCTACTGCTCTTTCGTTAGTCAGCGTGTTTCATCGGGTCGAGGCCTTCGCTACATCAGAATTCCGTCGACGGGTTCGTGTTTTGGTGGCAGGTCTGTTTCACCGAGCTGTTCGCGCATGTCGATTTCGATCGTGCGGCACAGGGCTGTCATGGGTGTATCGGAGAAACGACCTTCGAAGGGGTCTTCGTTGAATTCACCGACTCTCATCAGCACATAGAAGACGTAAGAAAAGACTGTCGCCAGTGGGATGACCATCCACGCACTTTCGACTTTTTCCAGTTCTGTAATCATGCCCGATGGAAGTAGCGTCACGAATAGAAACAGGAAGACGCGAGGGAAGTAATCGTACTGGCGGGGCAGGGGGGTGTTCTTAATTCGCTCCGCTTTGCCCTGCAGGTCGTAGAGTGAGGTCAGCGTCTCGTCGAGGACTTCCACAAATCGTGATTCGGTGATGAGACCTTCCTTTAGGCCTCCAGCAAGCCGCAGTCCCTGTTTTTGAACGAGCTGTGTGGCGTGGTTCTGTCGAGCCATCACCCATTTGAATTCTTCGGGGCCAATCAGAGGCTCAATTTCCTCCCACGCCGTTTCTCGTCGAAGCTGCAAACGCAGAGCGTTGATCCAGGCGATGTGTCGATAGATCAGCTCTTTCTGAAACGCCGCAACTTCGTTGCTTGAGTTTTCTGATAACGAAGTGAGCGTCATGACCTGGCGGCCGAACGTCCTGCTCGAATTGACGATTCCTCCCCAGATCTTGCGAGCTTCCCACCAACGGTCGTAGGCCGAGTTGTTGCGAAACGCCAGGAAGATGGCGAGCGCCGTGGCGAGCATGGCGACGACGCTGAACGGCAGATGAATCAGCAGAGAACCCAGGTATCCACCGTCCTCGGCAATGTGCATCGCATAAACGAGTGATGACAAGCCGATGATGTATCCAAGAAAACCTCGCGACTTGCTGAGCACGCGTCGCCAACGCAGATGTTTTCGAACGATCATTTCTTGAAGTGACTTTCAAATAATCTGGGACCTGGCCGCCAGCACTCACCGCGAGTACGGCGGCAGAGTAAGCATGCTGATCAGCCCATAAGGATTGCCAGCGTGCCTTCGTCGGATGACTCGGCGATCCACTTTAAGCGGTCACGATCGACTTTGCCGGAGCCGGTCGTGGGTAGTTTTGGCAGGACGCAAATCTCCTGTGGGACCATATAAGCAGGGAGTTCTTTTTCGGCCAGGGCGGTGAGTTCGTGTTCGATCAGGTCGAATTCCGTGTCCTCTTTCAACGTGACGAACGCGTAGACGGCCTGTCCGGATTCCGGATCGTCAACGCCGACGACGCAGGCCTGGCTGACCTGGGGATGTTTCTGCACGACAGCTTCAACCGCCGCTGGCGAGATGTTGCTTCCCCCATGAATGATGATGTCCTTCTTGCGACCCTCCAGCCAGATGTAACCATCATCATCGATGCGGCCGATGTCTCCTGTGCGAATCCAGCCATCTCGCATGACTCGTCGAGTTGCGGCGGTGTCGTTCCAGTAGCCGTCCATGGCGAACGGACTTCTGACAGCGATTTCGCCGGACTCGCCCCAGCGCATGTCGAGGCCTTTGGCATCAATGATCGAAAGTTGAACGCCGTAGTAAGGCAGCCCGATCGACCCCGACTTCTTGCGGCCATACGGTGGATTGACGGCGTACATGCCGGTTTCGGTCATTCCGCATTGCTCGGTTAGCTCGATGCCGGTGATCTCTCGGAATTTCTCAAACAGGTCCGCCGGTACGTAATCCCCGCCGCAGATGCATAGCCTCACGCAGCCGAGGTCTTCGCGTTTCAGATCCTTGTGGAACAGGACCTTTCGCAACGCTCCTGGAAGCAGTGCCAGAATCGTCGTATTGGTGTGCTCACGCAGCGCCTGCAGAAACGTGTCCGGAGCGAAGCCGCTTAACAGAACGATCGTTGCGCCGGCAGCGAGGGACGGAAGCAGTTGCGTGCGAAGAGCCATCGGTCGGGACACGGGGGCCGCGATCATGGTTACGTCGTCGGAATTAAGGCGAAGGATCGCACTCGCCTTACTGATGCTACTGGCGACGCAGTCGCGTGTGAGCGTCACGCCTTTGGGCCGAGCGGTGGTTCCCGACGTGTAGAAAACAAGACTGACATCGTCACCGCGAAAATCGTCGTGCAGTGATTCGGTAGGGCGAGTTGCCAACAGATGCCGAAACGCCTGGTAGCCGTCGTTCTTGCCAGGGCCGGTAAACAGTCGGATTTCGACTTCGCGGAACGCGTCGCATTTGCTCATGTCATCGATGCGACCGCCGTCCACGATCACAGCTTTCGCTCCACTGTGCCGAAGAGCGTAATTGATCAACGCCGAGTGGTATCGAATGTCGAGCGGCACGACCGTGAAGCCGCCGTGAAAACTGGCGACATACAGTGCGACGAGTTCAGGGCAGTTAGGCAGTAGAGTGACGACGCGGTCGCCGGGATCGACTCCTGCTGCGAGAAGATTTCGAGCAATGCGTAACGCTCGCCGATTCAGCTCTCCGTAAGTCCACGTCGTATCGCCGTGAACGATCGCCGGTTGATCCGAATTGTGTTTGGCGAGAGCAAGCATCAGTCAGCAGGGCTCCATCCCGGATTCAGATGATTGGAAGCGTTTGAGTTTTTTGACCAGCTGGAAGCACCAGCGAGACGGCGTGGCTTCCCCTTGAGAATGTGTGCCACTGGCTTCGCCAGTGCTTCTTGTATTCGAAGTCCGCTTGTGACCACGCACTGGCAGAGCCAGTGGCAGAGCCAGAGCCAGTGGCAGAGCCAGTGGCACACCGTGAAATTAAGGGCTCCGTCATTTTCAACCGGGTCTCAGGAATTCTTGATTCCCTTAAACAGCTTGCGCTCAATCCGCGGCAGGTAGGGAGTCCAGTGTGATTCGCCGTTGGGGTCATCCTCGATCGTGTGGACGAATTCGTAGGCCTTGGCGTCAAGGTTATCGATCTGGTGGAGCACGGCGGCTTCGGGCGTCATCGGCAAACGTGGGCTTCCGTGCGCGTACGAGCCATGATGGCTCAGAATCATGTGCTTGATGCGGAGCTCCAGCTCGCGCGGGAAGGTCCCGTTCATCATGCGTTCGGCATCGGGAATCTTTTCAGTCACCATTTCGACGGCAATCGACATGTGGCCGAGCAGTTGTCCCTCGTCGGTGTAGACAAACGCGTTCTCGAAATCCATTTCTCGAACTTTGCCGAGGTCGTGCAGAAAGATCCCGGCCTGGACGAGGTCGAAATCGATGGCCGGGTACAGATCGCGGATTCGGTCGGAAACTTCGAGCATGTTGCAGATGTGTTCGACCAGTCCTCCGGGGTAAGCATGATGAGCTTTCACGCCGGCACCGGTGCGCAGCAGCTTCTGGACGATGGCTTCGTCCGCAAGGAACGCTTCCATCAGGCTTTTGATCGGGACGTTCTCGATGGCGAGCAGGATTTCGCGCAGCCGTTCGAACAGCGTGTTCACATCCTGAGGCGGTTGGAACTCGAAATCTTCGGAGTCCAGTCCGGCGGAATCGATTCGGTCGATCCTCGTCAGAATGGCCTGCAGACCTCCCTGGAAAACCTGCACTTTGCCGCGGACATGCACGAAGTCGCCGGCGTCGAAATCGGCGCAGGTTTCCTCGGTGACATTCCACATGAGGCCGCTGACGGTTCCGGTGCGGTCTCTCAGTTGTGTCAGCAGGTAGAGGTTTGCGTTGCGGTTCGCGCGAAGCTGCTTATCCGCCAGCAGGTACACCTCTTCGATGGTGTCTCCGTCCTTGAGTTCCTCAATATACTGTCTCGCCATCAATTGACTCGCGATCTAAATCGGTCGTCGACTTCCGCTAGTCGCCACGAGCGGGCAGAAATCGAATCGTGCTAAAGTTTGGTCAGCGCGGCTGGCCTGTCGACGTTAATGGCGTCTGGCAAGCCGCGTCCGGAGTGTTCACCGGCGGAGTCTGACAAGTCCGTCGCTGGCTGACGACCGAACCGTCTCAGCTCTCGTTCAGAGCGTTGATGATGTCCTGCATCGCCTTTCGGCCATCGGCAAATAACATCAGCGTGTTCTCGGCGGCGAAGAGTGGGTTTGGAATCTTCGCGAATCCGGGACTCAGGCTCCGCTTCACGACGACGATCGTCCGGGATTTGTCGACATCGATAATCGGCATTCCGGCGATGACACAGTCGGGGTCAGTACGTGCGAGCGGGTTGACGACGTCGTTGGCCCCGAGAACGATCGTGACGTCTGCCTGTTCCATCGTCGGATTGATTTCGTCCATTTCGCGAAGCGCTTCGTACGGGACGTCGGCTTCAGCCAGCAGAACATTCATGTGACCTGGCATTCGACCGGCAACCGGATGAATGGCAAAGTCGACTTGGATCTGTTTGGCGACTAGCAACTTTCGCAGATCGCTGACCGTGTGCTGAGCCTGAGCGACGGCCATTCCGTAACCGGGGACAATGACGACTCGGCTGGCCACTTCCAGCAGCATGGCCACTTCGTCAGCCGACGTTGATTTAACATTGGCGTAGACGTCGTCGGCGTTCAGAGTGCTGCCGGAACTGCCCATCGAGCCGAACAGTACGTTCGGCAGCGAGCGGTTCATCGCGACGCACATAATCCGAGTCAGGATCAATCCGGACGCTCCGACCAGCGAACCGGAAATAATCAGCACCGTATTGGACAGGACGAATCCCGTGGCCGCCGCAGCGAGTCCCGAGTACGAATTCAGAAGGGCAATCACGACCGGCATGTCCGCGCCGCCGATCGACACAACAAGCGTCACGCCAAGGATCAGTGCTAACGCCGAAATTCCCCAGTACGCGACGACGGTCATCGTCGATCCGTCTCCGTTTGCCATGAAGACGGTCAGTCCAAAGCACGAGAGAACAAGGATTGCGTTCACGATCTGCTGGGCTGGAATCCGGATTTGATCGAGCTTGCGGAACTCTTTCAGTTTCCCCCAGGCAATCAGGCTGCCGGAGAATGTGACGGCACCAATCATGCCCGACAGAGCCGTCGCGAAGAGCACGTCTGCTCCGAACGAGTCGGTCTGCACCAGGTTTGCACCGGCGACCAGCGTCGATGCCGCTCCGCCGAAACCATTAAACAG
>JBLFXD010000239.1:0-8689 GCA_047611045.1 Planctomycetaceae bacterium
CTGGGGGTGTACGCTGCGTGGCGATTATCAGGAATCGCCCCTTGCGAATGCTGGAATGAACGCAGCAGACGCAACACGAACCAGTCGTTATAGACCCGTGCGGCAGATCGCCAAGTCTCCGATTTCTAAAAATCCGGGAGCCAAAAAATTCCAACAGTTTTCCCAAAGATTTCATCGCCGCGATTGATGGCACGCCTACAAAAAACCGTGTCCTTGCAAGGCAGTGTGTGAGTTCGAACGAGTGTTCGAGTCACAGTCGAAACTTTCAATCAGGAGTAAGATCCCCATGCTGCTTTCACGACGTTACTTGCTTGCTGCTTCACTATCTGTAATCACGCTCGCTAACTCTGCGGGACTTCGAGCCGATGACAAGAAAGACATCGTCGACACTGCTGTCGCCGCCGGGAATTTCAAAACGCTTGCAGCTGCTCTCGGAGCTGCTGATCTCGCTGGTGCCTTGAAAGGCAAAGGTCCATTCACCGTCTTCGCACCGACAGATGAGGCGTTCGCAAAACTCCCGAAGGGAACGGTTGAGGCTCTGCTGAAGCCAGAATCAAAAGATGCTCTGACGAGTATTCTGACGTACCACGTCGTGTCCGGATCGGTGAAGTCCGGTCAGATCGTGAAACTTTCGAACGCAACGACGCTGAATGGACAGCGAGTCGACATCGCCGTCAAGGACGGTGATGTCTCGGTCGATGGGGCGAAGGTCGTGGCCGTCGACATCGAGTGCTCCAACGGCGTCATTCACGTCATCGATACTGTCATCCTTCCGTCTTCAGAGAACATTCCTGCGACAGCAGACAAGGCTGGCACGTTCAAGACTCTGCTCGCAGCCGCAAAGGCCGCGAAACTGGTCGGTGCACTCAGTGGCGACAAGCCGTTGACCGTATTTGCTCCGACGGATGAAGCGTTTGCACGACTTCCCAAGGGAACCGTGGAAAGCCTTCTCAAGCCAGAGAACATTGATCAGTTGAAGCAGATTCTGCTGTATCACGTCGTCGAGGGACGTGTTTACTCGGATCAGGCCTTGAAACTGAAAGAAGCCAAAACGCTCGGCGGGAACTCAATTCGCATAAGCAGTCGAAAAGGGGGAGCATTCATCAACGACTCCAAGCTGATGGCTCTCGACATTGATGCTTCGAATGGTGTCATCCACGTCATCGATAATGTTCTGCTGCCACCCGCAAAGAAGGTTTCTCAGGTGGAATCGCGAAAAGCGATCGATCACGCGATCAACCGTGGAGCAGCCCTCTACAACGCAGGTCACGTTGACGCCTGTGCGAAACAGTACATGACGACCGTCTCCACACTGCTGGACGGCAATCACCAGATGTGCAAAGTCGCTCAGCATCACCTGCATGCAGCGATGACCCAGGCCAGAGCCACGACGTGCACAACCACTCAGAGCTGGGCTCTGCGTCGCGGTCTCGATGGAGCTCGACAGGCCATGCTGACGAGCTCGAAGTAGTTGGTCTCGCTTGATTCATCAGGACTGAAACCTGAAGGCGAAGCCATCACAGATGGCTTCGCCTTTCTTAACACTGAACAGGAGACGCGACCGTGACCCTCGAACTCATTGCCCCCTCTGCTCAGTGTACCGAGGAGAGCTCCAGCTGTTTCGAATCGTCAATGCCCGATTCACCGCCATCACCTGCAAGCACCTCAGTCGCGCGAGTCGTCGACAAGTCTGCAATCGAATCCGCCGTGCGAACAATTCTGAAGGCGGTTGGAGAAAATCCCCGTCGCGATGGACTGCTTGATACTCCCGCAAGAGTTGCGAGGATGTATGAGGAGATGTTCTCGGGGCTGCATCTCGATCCCGCCCGACATTTGGAAACGACATTTCCGGAAGCATACGACGAGATTGTTCTGGTTCGAGATATCCCGTTTACCAGCATGTGCGAGCACCATCTGTTGCCGTTCACGGGGGTCGCTCACGTGGCTTACCTGCCCAACGGCAAGGTTGTCGGTCTGAGCAAGCTCGCGCGAGTTGTCGAAGAAGTCTCAAGACGTCCTCAGGTTCAGGAACGTCTGACTCAGACAGTCGCCGACATGCTGGAAGACAAGCTTGGAACAAAAGGAGCGGCCGTTGTCATCGAGTCAGAACACTCGTGTATGGCCCTTCGCGGTGTTCGAAAGTCGGGGACCCTCACAATCACAAGCTCGCTGCGAGGCGTCTTTCGCGAGGACCAGGCCAGTCGATCAGAAGTACTGTCACTGATCAACGGTCGCTGAGAAATGCTCGCCGAGCGGGGGATCTGACGCCGAAACGTGTCGCTGTCATCCCTGGATCGGAAATGACGCTTTCGCTGGGATTCTCTCATCATTTCGGAGTTCAGAATGATCGTTCAGAAGCAGTATCGTTTTTACGCGGCTCATCGCAATGAGGAGCTCGACGACAAGTGCCGAAACCTGCACGGTCATCGCTACGGTTTGAAGTGTTTCTTCGAAGTCGAGCGTACCGGCAACCTGACAACCTTGTTCGGAGACTTCGACGCACTTGTTGAACCGCTGCTGAAGAACGAGTACGACCATGGCATGATCATTCATCGAGGGGACTCGCTTTACGAAACCCTCTGCATGCACACAGCACGAACCGGTGAATCACTCCGCCTGAAAGTCCTCGAATTTCCAAGTACCGTCGAAAATCTCTGCTTCCAGCTGTTCAGTGAGATCACATCCCTCGGTCTGCGGTTAAACCGTTTGGAACTTCGAGAGACGGACACTTCAGTCATTGAATATACGCGAGACGATTGGATCGAAGACGACAGACGCTTTTCGTCCACAACGGATGTGGGAACGGTCTCCACAAAGAACGCTTGACGAACGAGCCGTTGTCGTTGAATCCGATTCAGGGACCCTGATCTCAGCGCACGAGTCACTCCGCGTGAGTCCACGTGGTTGTTGTCACGCACTGAGGCAGCACACCCTCTTCGCAGGCAAAGGTTACCAGGAACGTATGAGTAAAAATGCAATCAACTCGGCTGAGGAACAGCAGCCCTTGGATCCAATCAATAAGCCTGTACGCCGCCCTCGGCTATGGCCGCCCGTGAGTCAGCCAGTTGATCGTCGTGACCGACGAAGGAGAAGTCGTCCTGCTGGCTGCTGATCCGAGCCAGCACCGGGAAATTGGCCGCATGTCGGCGGTCACCGGAAAAACCTGGAACCATCATGTTGTCGCTGATGGAAAACTGTTCGTGCGGAATGGCGAGGCGACTGTGGCTTTCAGCCTTGAATGACTGGAGAAGGGAGTCGATCCGGATTCGGAGTTTCAAGTGGTCAATTCGTAGACACGGTCTAAAAACACTCACATCATGCTTCCGGAGCCAGAATGAATCTCGACGAAATTCAACAGACGATTCCCAATCGTCCACCCTACCTGTGGGTGGATGAGGTCGTGTCCCTGGATCGAGAGCAAATTCATACCCGCAAACACCTCAATCCGGAACTCCCTGTTTTTGCAGCTCATTACCCGGACTTCCCCGTATTTCCGGCGGCGCTTCAGTGTGAGTGTGCTTATCAGGCCTCGGCAATTCTGATTGCAAAACTCGGTGTTTCGACGGTGGGGAAAGTCCCTGTCGTGGCCCGTGCAAACAACTTGAAATTTCGAAAGATGGTCCGCCCGGGCGATTTGCTCGATGTGCATGTTTCGCTTGAGAATCGTTTCAAAGATGTTTTCTTCCTCAAGGGACGAGTTCTTCGTGGCGGTGAGACGGTCGCGTCACTGGACTTCGTGACGACTGCGACTGAACCGCCAGCTGCTTGCGCGTCGAGGGCAAGCGATGCCGAGTGACGGCCTGCAGGCTTCCTACGACGTCATCGTTGCCGGTGGCGGCCCCGCCGGCGCGGTCTCGGCTGCTCTGATTGCCGAGTTCGGCTATTCCGTCCTGCTTGTTGAACGTGAGTCGTTTTCGCGACTGCACGTGGGCGAGTCACTCATCCCTGCGGCGAATGCCGTGCTCGATCGTCTTGGCATGATTGACGAGATGCTTGCGTCTGACTTTCCGAAAAAATACAGCGTGCAGTTCGTGACGGCATCGGGACATGAGTCAGAACCGTTTTACTTTGACGGCTTCGAGTTAACAGGGCTCGGTCACACCTGGCAGGTTGTGCGTGCAGACTTTGATCGAATGCTTGTCGAGAATGCGACACGACTAGGAGCAACCGTCGTTTCCAACACGCGTCTGAGATCCGTCTCTGGTGAGCGACCGTTTTCCAGATTCGAGCTGACGGATTCCGATGGGGAGACCGCTGAAAGCAACTGTCGAGTGTTTGTCGATGCGACCGGTCAGTCGACGTTGATCGGCTCTCATCTCGGCCTCAAGAATGTCGATCCCGTCCTTAAAAACGCAACCGTATGGACTCATTTCCGAGGGGCTCAGCGCGACCCGGGTCGAGACGGAGGAGCGACGATCATTCTGCATTCTGCCGAGAAGCAGTCCTGGTTCTGGTACATCCCGTTGCCGAACGACATTGTCAGCGTTGGATGCACCGGCAGCCTCGAATACATGTTTGGCCAAGGCGGAACGGCTGCTGACATTTTCTCTCGCGAGCTGTCGATTTGTCCGGCGCTTCAATGCCGACTCCACAACGCAGAGCGAGTGGAACCGTTTCGGACCACGAAAGATTTCTCGTACAAGTGCCGGCCCGGTTCAGGAGACGGGTGGGTGATGGTTGGCGATGCGTACGGGTTCATCGATCCGGTCTACTCCAGCGGAGTGTTCCTCGCTCTGAAATCTGGCGAGATGGCTGCGGACGCGATTCATGACGCTCTGATGTCGAATGACCTGTCTGCAGCACGACTCGGAAGCTGGCGGTCGAAATACGATGAAGGCGTCGAGAATTTCCGCCGACTGGTTTACGCGTTCTACGACGACGACTTCAACTTCGGGCGGTTTCTCGCTCGCCATCCCGAACACCGAGATCGGTTGACCGATGTGCTGGTCGGAAACGTATTCAAGCCGGGCATTAAGTCCATGTTCGCCGACATTGATGGTGTGGCGACCTCTTCGAAATCTGTTGGGACACCATGATTGATCCCAGTGACAGTGTTCCACCTCTCCGCGTACGGGCTTTGAATGAAAAGTCGGTCGACCGCGACGGCGAGTACGTGATCTACTGGATGATTGCCAACCGTCGTGTGGAGTGGAATTTCTCACTTCAACGAGCCGTCGAGCATGCAGAGTACTTGGGAAAACCGCTGCTGATCCTCGAAGCTCTTCGGAGCGGTTACCGGTGGGCCAGCGATCGGATGCACCGATTCGTCCTGCAGGGGATGGCCGATAATCGAGCGGCAGTTGCCGGTACGAAAGTTCGCTATTTCGCTTATGTCGAGCCGGAACAGGGAGCCGGTTCCGGCCTGCTGGAGAGGCTGTCAGAAAGAGCATGCGTCATCGTCACCGATGATTTTCCGTGCTTCTTTCTGCCTCGCATGCTGACGTCCACAGCGAAACGATTACCGGTTCTGCTTGAGGCTGTGGATTCGAATGGCCTGCTGCCGATGCGGGCAACCGATCGAGTCTTCACGACAGCGTATTCGTTCCGCCGGTTCCTGCAGAAGGAACTGCCTGGCTACATGCTCGATCTGCCGGAACCGAATCCACTCGCATCGGCAGAGATTCCCGCGTTTGGCCAGCTTCCACGTGGACTGCCTCAACAGTGGCCGGAGGCGACAGACCGTATTCTCACAGCGAATTCGGACATCCTTGCCGGACTGCCGATCGACCATTCCGTTGGACCTGCCGTTTTTGATGGCGGTCGGTCTGCGGCATTGGCAACGCTGGATCGATTTCTGGCCGATCGACTCGACCGATATGCTGACGAGCGGAACCAGCCGGAGAACGAGGCGGCGAGTGGGCTCTCGCCGTATCTGCACTTCGGACATGTGTCTGCCCATGAGGTCTTCGCAAAGATCGTGCAACGTGAAAACTGGTCACCGGAATATCTTGCGGCAACCGTAAAGGGGTCTCGCGAAGGCTGGTGGGGAATGAGTCGTGAGGCAGAGAGCTTCCTTGACGAGCTGATCACCTGGCGGGAACTGGGCTACAACCTGTGCTCAAAGACGGACAACTACGACCGCTACGAGTCACTGCCGGAGTGGGCTCGGACGACGATGGAAGAGCACGCAGGAGATGCTCGTCCTCAAGTCTATTCGCTGGAGCAACTCGACGCCGCGGAAACGCACGATGAACTCTGGAACGCCGCGCAGAATCAGCTCGTGACCGAAGGCCGGATGCACAACTACCTGCGCATGCTGTGGGGTAAGAAGATTTACCAGTGGTCGAAGTCGCCTCAAGATGCACTCAAGGTGTTGATCGAACTCAACAACCGCTACGCAGTTGATGGCCGGAATCCCAATTCGTACTCCGGCATCTTCTGGTGTCTGGGACGCTATGACCGCGCCTGGGGTCCGGAGCGTCCGATCTTCGGCAAGATTCGCTACATGACGAGCGAGAACACCGCTCGGAAACTGAACGTCAAGAAATACATCAAACGGTACGGCCGCAGAACGGGCGTGCAGAAACAACTCTGGGACTGACAACAATGACGACGAGTACGACAGCCGGTGATTCGGCTGACATGGATACTGATGGTGCAAAGTCGACGTACGACGCCATTCTTCTTGTTTCGTTTGGTGGCCCGGAAGGCCCCAACGATGTGATGCCATTTCTGGAGAACGTCCTTCGTGGAAAGAACGTCCCTCGTGAGCGGATGCTCGAAGTGGCCGAGCACTACAACCACTTTGGCGGAGTCAGCCCGATCAATGATCAGTGTCGGGACCTGCTGGAGGCGATCAGCACTGAGCTGAATGAGCACGGGATCGACCTGCCGGTTTACTGGGGCAACCGCAACTGGCATCCGATGCTGCCGGACACATTGACAGAAATGCGGGACGCAGGCATCAAACGGGCTCTTGCGTTTGTGACGTCTTCAAGCAGCTCTTACTCCGGCTGCCGACAGTATCGCGAGAACATTGCTGACGCTCAGGCTGCCGTGGGCGACGGAGCTCCGGCCGTCGACAAGATTCGGGCCTTCTACAATCACCCCGACTTTATTGCGGCAAACATCGACTGCGTCCAAACGGCAATTGACAAAGTCCCCACTGAAAAACGAGACGCTCTTCGCATCGCGTTCACCGCTCACAGCATTCCCAATTCTATGGCGGACAGCAGTGACTATGTCAAACAACTGACCGAGTCCTCTCGACTGGTCGCCGAGGCCGTTGGAGTCGATGCCGATCGCTGGCAGCTGGTGTATCAAAGCCGCAGTGGTCCTCCGCAGATTCCCTGGCTGGAACCGGACATCTGCGATCACTTGCGGGACCTCAAACCACGAGGTGTGGGCGATGTCATCGTCATGCCAATTGGCTTCCTCTCCGACCACATGGAAGTCATGTTCGACCTTGATGAGGAAGCTCACGAGGTGTGCGAGGAAATCGGACTGAACATGGTGCGAGCCTCCACCGTTGGGATTCGGCCTCAATTCATCACGATGATTCGCAAGCTGATCGAGGAACGACTGTCGGAGTCGGACTGCGCGAAAGAGTGCAGCGGGCAATTCGGCCCAAACCACGACGTCTGTCCGCTCGACTGCTGCCCGCGGCCACAACGACCGTCGTCGCGGCCGGGAGCTGGCCGTTCGTGATCGCTGACAACGTTATTATTTCTTAACGTTGCTTCGGTGGTCCCGGAAAGAACGCGTTGGTTTTCGCGACGTAAGCTGCGTACGCCGGCTTCGTGTTTTCAAGCGATTTTTCAAGAAGCGTGACACCGGAGACTCGCATCAGGAAGACCGACATCACGATTGGACCAATGGCCGTCCACCAACCGTCTGATTGACCGATCGCTACGAAATACAGGCCCCACCACACGAGAAAGTCGCCGAAGTAGTTCGGATGCCGGGTGAATCGCCACAGTCCCGTGTCGAGGACCTGTCCCGCGTTTTCAGGGTTCGCTCGAAACCTTGCGAGTTGCCAGTCGCCGACTGCTTCGAAGAACAGTCCCGTTGCCCACGCGGTTGCCCCAACGCCATGCAGCCAGCTCCAACCGGTTTGCGACGTTGAGATTCCCACCTGCAGCGGCAGTGAAACGATCCACATCACAAGCCCCTGCAGGCCAAACACGATGTACAGACTTTTCAGTGGGAACCACCTGCGGCGGTTGCGCATCTGCTGATAGCGAAAGTCCTCCGGCTTGCCGAGATTCCTCCACGCCAGATAAATGCTGAGCCGCAATCCCCAGAGAGTGGTGAGCCCGACAAGAAGGTTTCGCGTGACGCTTTGACCCGGTACGCCGATAAATACCGTCCAGGCAACGAGCACGAAGCCGAGGCCCCATACCAGATCGACAATGCTGGCATCCTTTAGAATCAAGCTCAACAGCCAGACACAGACCATCACTACTGCGATCGTCTGGGCGCTGGCGGCCAATGCGGCGGTTAACTCAGGAGTCATCATTAATCAGACGGTCGTTCGACCAGATAGTGTGAGACGAACCATTCCTCGCCTTGACGAAAAGCAAACAGCTCCTCGCAGGCCATGAAGAACAGTCGCCAGCGATTTTGCCACCGAACGGTATCAGCGACCCCGTAGGTCTCCGCCAGTATGGGCGTCAGCCCGAATGATCCGGCTTATCCCAGACCATTTGCACTACACCGACAGCCTGCTCGCGAAACGCCGCTTCGCAGT
>JBLFXD010000240.1:0-8684 GCA_047611045.1 Planctomycetaceae bacterium
TGGAGCGTTTCAAAGGCACAGGTCGGCCGGAAATCTTCGTCATCCTCAAGAAGATTTCGGCCTCAAGGATGGCCGACCCCGGCCCGCAGTTGCAGCAGGTGCTTGACTTCCGCAGGGAGCTGGAGAAGACGCGGACCATCCTGTACCGCGAGTACACCGGGAAGACGCAATTCGGCGACGAGGTGAACCGCCACTTGAAGGCGTATGCCAAAGGTGAACTCCCGCAGCCCGATGAGACGGCCCGAGACATCGTCGTCCTGCCGGTGGAGTCCGTACAGGCAGTCCGTGAGGCGAAAGAGGAAGCCACGCGCGAACGCGAGCGTGCCGAGAAAGCAACAAGGCAGGCCGAGGCGGCGAACGAGCTGGCTGAGGCCGAGAAACAGCGGGCCGAGGCCGAAAAAGCCAGACGCGAGGAACTCGAACTGCAGCTCGCAGAACGCGCCGCTCAGGCCGCACTCGACGGACGCGTGGAAGAGGCTCGCCAGACGTTCGCCCAGGTCACCGAATCGACGACGGACCTCAGTATCCTGTTCCTGGCGTACGAATTCTACTTCCACATCGGCGACCTGGACGTCGCCGAGCAACTGTGTGAGCGGCGGCTCGCTCTCAGTGGGCCTGATGCAAGGAACTCAAACACCGCACGGGCTCTCGGAAACCTCGGAAATGTCTATTACAGACATGGCGAACTGGACCGCGCCGAGGAGATGCATCGCAAGGCGCTGAAGATCGACAAGGAACTCGACCATAAAGAGGGTTTGGCCAGGCACTACGGAAACCTCGGGTTGGTCTACCGGACGCATGGCAATCTGGACGAAGCCGAGCAGATGCATCTCAAGGCGCTGAAGATCAATAAGGAACTCGGCCGCAAGGATGGCATGGCCAGGCAGTACGGCAACCTCGGACTTATTTACGAGAAGCGAGGCGACCTCGAACGCGCCGAGAAGGCACAGCTCAAATCGCTTGAGATCGAGAAGGAACTCGAAAGTAAGGAGGGCATGGCCAACGTGTACGGCAACCTCGGACTCATATACCAGGCACGTGGTGCTCTGGACGAGGCAGAGGAGATGCATATCAAGTCGTTGGAAATCGAGAAAGAACTCGACCGCAAAGAGGGCATCGCAATCAGTTACGACGATCTCGGATTGGTTGCTGCGGAACGAAGAGACATGGCGAAGGCTCAGGATTTGTGGGCGAAATCACGGGATCTGTTTGACGAGATCGGGATGCCGCACATGGTACAGAAAGTCCAGGGCAGGCTGGATGGGCTGGAGAACTACTCGGATGGGGATGGGGATCGGGACGACGGCGCGTAGATCGTTGGAGGATTGGTGTCACTATGGAGAGATGTGACAACGACTCCGGAACAGGCGGGTTGCTGGATTGAGGACGCGGGTGGCACAGACAATTCGGAACGAGTTGTCTGTGTGGCAACGCCACAAGAGCAGCGTGTTGAAACCTGACAATCACCCCTTCAATGTGATCAACCCTCCTGTGCCTGCGGCACCCAGACAATTAAAAGAATTGTCTGGGCCACCCGCTGGATTGAGGACGCGAACTGATGACTGAAGAATCAACGACTGACGACCAGAGCGAGCAGAAGGCAGACTTTGCTGCCAGAGCGGAGAAGATCCGCGGCATCAGTCCCAAGCTGGCCGGCGAGCTGGCCGAACTACTCGCGAATGATCCTCCTGGCCATAGGGCGGAATTCGTTTCCAAAGCACAGAAGGTCCACGGCATCGGTCCTGAGCTGGCCGGCGAGCTGGCCGAGGAGTTCGCTGACGAACTCACCGCAGACCGGAACGGGACACCCGATAACGACGTCGAGCTCCCTGCAGCCCAGGCCGGGGCACCCGTGAACGAAGTCAAGGACGTAGAAGCCGCGACAGAGAATGAGAAAGACCGCTGGAACGCGCGCCGGCTCGCAATGATTGGGGGCGCAGTCACGATCGTCGTGGCTCTCATTCCGGTGGTCGTCGGGTTGCTGAAGGATGATCCGCCGCCGCCGCCGGTGGGGGTTGATCAGGAGACACTGGTGGAGTTGATGAAGCCTGTCCTCGGTCAATCTTCGGCAGAGGGCACTGAGCAGCTGAAAGATGAGCTTCGTGCGGCTTTTGAGCGGACTCTGCGTGGAGCCGAAGCCGGAGATGCTCGGGCGAAGGAAGCGATCGAGGCGATCCGACGGTCCGGGGACACGGCCAAACTACTGGCCGTGCTGGAGCACGAGGCCGATCAGAAGCTCGCGGCATCCGTGGACGAGGACTTCCTGGAACTCTGCCGCGAAATCGCCGCCGTCGCGTTTCTCCGCGGTGACATCGACGCAGCCCTGGTCCGCGTCGAGCTGGTGCTCATGGCCAGACCGGATGACCTGTACGCCCTCACAATGCGCGGCTGGATTCATCACCTTCACGGCGAACTTGATGATGCCATCCGCTGCCACAAAACCATCCTGGAGCTGACTTCGAACGACAATCCATTTTATGCCTGTGCCCTCGGAAACCTCGGAATTGTCTACGACACGCTTGGCGACCTGGATCGTGCCGAGAAGATGTTCGTCAAGGCGCTGAAGATCGATGAGGGACTCGGCCGCAAGGAAGGGATGGCGACCGCCTACGGCAACCTCGGAATCGTCTACAAGACGCGCGGCGAGCTGGGCCGTGCCGAGCAGATGCATCTCAAGGCGCTCGAGATCGACAAGAAACTCGGCAACATGAAAGGTGTGGCCAGGCATTCCGGCAATCTCGCGGTGGTCTACATGACACGTGACGATCTGGACCAGGCCGAGGAGATGCACCGAAATGCGCTGAGGATCAATGAGGAACTCGGCCACAAGGAAGGCATGGCCAGCAACTACGGCAACCTCGGAAGCATCGCCAGGCGGCGAGGGGACGCCGTCAAGGCTCGGGAATTGTGGACGAAATCGCGGGATCTGTTCGACGAGATCGGGATCCCGGACAAGGTGGAGCGAGTCCAGGGATCTCTGGACAGGCTGGAGAACGACTCGGACGGAGATTCGGGCGGCTGAGCGTTGCAGGTGCCCGACGTCGTCCGTCGTTCTGCGTCGTTTAATACCGCAGAACGTGGATCAGTCGCGATTAATCGCGAGCAGTGCGAGGTTGCAGGACTTCGCTGATCACGAATCCGGCTCGGACGATTTCGCGTTCAGTCAACAGCCCCTTCAGGTTCGCGGCCATGCCTGGTTCGACCGTCCAGCGACCGAGCACTTCGAACATCTCCTCGAAACGCGGCTCGTCGAGGCCGAACTGCATTTTCAACTCGCGAGCGTCGTCCGGCTCCATATCTTCGAACTGGCTGATGAGCAGAAAGTCGCCTTCGTTGGCCAGTCGGAGATGCAGGTTTCGCAGTTCGCCAGGCAGGAACGCGTCGACTTTGATCCGAGTCGTTCTGGGGCCGGTGATCAAACCGTGCGTGATGACGGTTGGTTCGTCCTCGGCGATCCGCGCGACCGTTTCGCAAACAGCGTAGATGATGCTCTCTTCGATCAGCGTCGCTTCGAATCCGCGTTTCGAAATATGCCGGTGCCAGCAGTCGGCGAGCAGGTCGAGCTGCACGTGCGGAGCCACTCCGCGCAGAAACGGAACCTCGGTCAAATAGCCGAAAGTTCCGTTGGCATCGTTGACCTGACGAGCGAGCACGATCCGCTCAAGCGTCTCCTGAAAAGACACTCGAAAAGCGAGATAGGTCAGGTCGGAATTTGGTAGGAAGTCATCATCAATTCTTAGCATAGCGCGGATATGCTGTGCTGCGTGCTGATGAAACTCAACCTGTTTCGGGAAAGCCGCAGAAGTTTTCGGCATGACCAGCGAAATCGTCGGAAACGGTTGCGCAGTCCGCAGTGCCAGGTTCTTCGTCAACTGCGAACATTCATGCCAGCGAGGAATCGTCAGGTGATGATTCGCTAAAACCGATCGCAAGCAATTTCAGCTCGGATCCGAGTTGGCAGGAGATGCCGGCGACACGCTGTAAACGAACGTCCGGATTCGGCTCAGAACGTGTAGCCACTTCGTGCGGGTTTGACAGCTCGACAAGAGTTGTACGGAGCGGCGGGCATTTTGCGGCAATTTTCGAAAGGCTCGCCGTAGTGTGCCACTGGCTTTGCCAGTGCTTCGAGGAAATTCTCAAGCGTTGAACCGTCAGCACTGGCGGAGCCAGTGGCACACATTATTCGTCGCTCGACACCTATCGGCATTGCGCCTTCCAGCGGAGCCAGTGATCGGCGAGCACGATGGCGACCATCGCTTCGGCCATCGGAATGAACCGAGGCAGCAGGCAGGGATCGTGACGTCCCTTCGTCTGAATCGTCGTCGGCTCAGCCGCAGAATTGACAGTCCGCTGTTCGATCGGCAGGCTGCTGGTTGGTTTAACGGCAGCTCGCAGAACAATCGGCTGCCCGGTTGTGATGCCTCCCAGAATTCCGCCGTGACGGTTGGACTCAGTCGAAATGCCCGGCCGCTTGGACTCGACGGTTTTCGCGGCGTCACCGTCGGAAGACGAATCGCCGGCAGGCACGAAGACGTCGTTGTGTTCGCTGCCGCGCATCGTTGTGCAGCCGAAGCCGATTCCATACTCGACGCCCAGCACAGCCGGTAACGTAAACAGTGCCTTGCCGAGGTCTGCTTTGATCTTGTCGAAAACCGGCTCGCCCAAACCGGCGGGAATTCCCGTCGCGACGATCTCAGCCGCACCGCCGATCGAATCTCCCGCGCGTCGGACTTCCTCGATCAACTCGACCATTTTCTTAGCGGCGGCGGCGTCCGGGCAGCGGACGATGTTTGGCTCGCCGTTCGGAAGCTTTTCAATATCGTCGAGTGTAACGGTCGCCGGGTTAGCGATGTCTGCTTTGATCGATCCGACCTGAACGACGTACGACAAAACCTGCCCGCCAAACGCGTCCGCAATAATCTTTTTGGCGACGACTCCGGCCGCAACTCGGACACTCGTCTCGCGAGCACTGGACCGCCCACCACCACGGTAATCTCGCAGCCCGTACTTCGCGTCGAATCCGAAATCAGCATGTCCGGGGCGGTATTTCTGGGCGATGTCGCCGTAGTCGCGGCTGCGTTGATCCTGATTTCGGATCAGAATGGCGAGGCTCGTCCCGGTCGTTTGTCCCTCGAAAACTCCGGACAGAATCTCAGGAGTGTCCGACTCCTTCCGCTGCGTGACAATCTTGCTCTGACCAGGTCGACGGCGGCTGAGGTCCAGCTCGAAATCGGCCTCGGTCAAGGGGATCCCGGGCGGGACTCCGTCAATAATGACGACGTTGCCGGGACCGTGGCTCTCGCCGGCGGTCGTAATTCGAAACAGTTGTCCAAAAGTGTTGCCTGCCATGCCAGGAATTGTAGCTCGCAGATCGGCTCCTTGAAATGAGGCCAGACGAGTACCAGGATGCCGCCGTTTTCAGAACGTGGATTCTCGAACAGACTCACTGACTGATCGATACAACGATCAGTTTTGCAGACGAGGAGTGCCGACGAAGGTGACTCAACAGGATCAGCCAATCGAATTCAAAGAACCCCTGCCTGAAGGCGTGCAGGATCTGCGACCGTGGTTCATTGCCGTCTACGATCTGCCCGAACGAATCCACTGGGAGACGTTCTGGGGCAACGACAGTCGTGTCGAACTGGACGTTGGATGCGGCCGCGGCCTGTTTCTACACAATGCCAGCGTCCAGAATCCCGATACGAATTATCTCGGTCTGGAACTCGATTTCAAAGAGGGCCGGCGAGCGGCCAAGCGAGCCTGGAAGCGCCAGGCTCCCAACGCCCGCGTCGTCGGCGGAGACGCAACCGTCTCATTGCGGAAGAAAATCGAGCCACATTCGGTCGACGCTGTCCACGTTTACTTTCCAGATCCGTGGTGGCGAAAGAAGCATCGACGCCGGCGTATTTTTACGGACGAATTTGTCGGTTTATGTTCGCGAGTCCTCAAACCAGGCGGAATGCTGCATTCCTGGACCGACGTGCCTGACTATTTTGACATCATTCAGGCACTGATGGACCATCACGACGATTTCGAAACACAGCCGAAGCCAGAAGAGCGACCTCCAGAGCACGACATGGACTACCAGACGAGCTTCGAAAGGAAGAAACGTAAGGCAGGCTTCCCGATTTCCCGTGGCCTGTGGAAGCGGATCGACGGGAATCTGCAGGATTGAATCGTTGATGAGCCAATTCAAACTGCGACTGACGGTCTGAAGTTTGGACAAGGTTTTGAGCCACAGAGGTCTCAGAGTTTGGTTATCTGAATAGTTCCTCTGAGGTCTCTGTGCCCTCTGTGGCTAAATCCTTTCTTCCGTCATTCGGCGGTTGCGAATCGTCCGCTATCTGACGCAAACCTTTGCCAGTAAATCGGAAACGTTGGAGTCGGTCGCTGGAATTCACGATGAGATGATGTCTATACTCCCGCCGCTTTCCCGCCTTCGGGTTGGGAATCGGCGCTGAATGTCTGCCTCGGGACTGGCTCTGGAAACTCCGCCGTCGCCTTCATCCGGGCAGAACTGAACACAAACCTCTATTAGAAGTATGGTGGAGCGATGCCAAAGCAAAAGACTCACAAGGGAATCAAGAAACGCTTCAAGATCACGGCCTCCGGGTTGTCGACCAAACGAAGCTGTAATCGAGGCCACATCCTCAGCAAGAAGAATGGCAAGCGGAAGCGAATGCTCCGTAAAGGAAGCCTGATCAGCGGAGCCGAGGCGAAGCACATTATCAATGCTCTTCGTCCATGCTCTTAAGCTGAGCTGCCCATTCCATTCTTTCAAACAAAACATCTGCTGAGGAAATAAGACAATGAGAGTTCGATACGGAAAAGCACGACACCGCGCGAAGAAACGGCTGTTTAAGGAAGCCAAAGGTCGCCGAGGTGGTCGCTCCAAGCTGCTGCGAACCGTCAAAGAAACAACGATCCGTGCACGAGCATTTGCCTACCGCGACCGTCGCGTTCGCAAGCGAGACTTCCGAGCACTCTGGATCACTCGTCTGAGTGCCGCTTGCCGAGAGCAGGGACTGTCTTACTCAGCGTTCATTCATGGACTGAAGCTGGCTCAGATCGAACTGAACCGAAAGACGCTCAGCGAACTGGCCATCAACGAGCCTTCAATTTTTGAAGAGATCATCGGGTCAGTCAAAGAAGCGATCGCCAACGCGTAACACGCAGGCTTGGCGACATGCAGAATCACTGACAAATATTGCCCACCTGGACATTGTCCACGGTGGGCAGTTTTGTAAACAGCTATCGACGGGCACCGGCTCTGAGGAATCTAAGATGGACCACGCCACCGCGTTTCAGGAATACGAACAGGCAGCTCTTGAAGCCATCGCTGCGGCAGCAGATGCTGCCGCGCTGGAAGTCGTCCGCATTGAATTCCTCGGCAAGAAGAAGGGCCGGTTGAAAGACCTGCAGGCCGTCGTCGGCAAAGTTACTGCCGAAGAGCGACCGGTTGTCGGCAAAGCTTTCAACGAAGTGAAGACTCGAGTCTCCACCACGTTCGATGCTCGCAAGAAAGGAGTCGAACGGCCGAAAGCTGCGTTGTCGGCGCTCGACATCACACTGCCCGGAACTCCGATCAAACTGGGCAAGCGGCACCCGCTGACTCAGACGATGGAAGACTTCAAAGACATCATCGGCCGCTTCGGATTCACCGTGGCCGACGGCCCGGAAATCGAAGACGAGTATCACAACTTCAACGCGTTGAACATTCCCGACGATCACCCCGCGCGAGACCCGCTCGACAACTTCTACCTGTCGGCAGCGTCGTACGCGACTGGCGGTTTGCCAGACAACCCTCGTCTGCTTAGAAGTCAGACATCGACCGTGCAGATTCGCATGATGGAGACTGAGAAGCCTCCGATCAGAATCGTGTCACTCGGCCGCGTTTACCGACCGGACACAATCGACGCGACGCACTCGTGCATGTTCCATCAGATGGAAGGTCTGATGGTCGGCGACGATGTCACGATGGCTCAGTTGAAGACGGTGCTCCAGCTCTTCGCCACGACGTACCTCGGGCAGGACGTGCAGATCCGATTCCGACCTTCGTTTTTCCCATTCACAGAACCATCCGTCGAAGTCGACATGGGCTGGGGCGACGACTGGCTCGAAATCGGCGGCGCTGGGATGATCGACCCGAACGTGCTGAAGGCCGTCGGCTACAACCCGGACGAAGTCAGCGGCTTCGCCTTCGGCCTGGGCATCGAACGTTTTTGTATGCGTCGGCACCAGATCACCGACATCCGCCGCTTCTACGAAAACGACATCCGATTCCTCTCGCAGTTCTGATCGATCGTTGAGCTCGCTGGCTGGCCGCCTCGGTTCCGTCGTGAGAAGAGTCTTACTCGTGACGCAGAGCCTCAATGAGGGCCATATGGGCGGGATAGACGACGAAGATCGCACGGTCTTCGGCCTGCAGGTTTTCGATGGGTTTGTGTACTCCCCCGGTCCGCATTTGAAGATCGCACTGCGGCCACTGGATGCCCGCATGAGTCTGCCGGCGGGGATCAACTCGTACCTGTTCGAAAAGTTCTCTCAGTTCCTCTGTGTCGAGCAGGCGTTCGGGCTGTCGCGGCAGGCGATTCTAAACAATCCGCAACTTCAACCAAGCGTATCGACCATCCGCTCAGTTGTACGCCCGCTGGCAATTGGATACTTTCGCCTGACAATTGGAT
>JBLFXD010000241.1:0-8660 GCA_047611045.1 Planctomycetaceae bacterium
CGCCGGCAGAGCCTTGGTATCTGAGTCTTCCGTCTTCGCGTGAATCTCAACGTGGCCGCACAGAATACCCGGCACCTCGGCCTTTCGCTACGAGTACGTTTGCATCTGGCTAAATGGACCAGCCAGCGAAACTTTGCACCTTGACCATTTTGTTTGCGGACCTCGCTGCACCACATGTCTCGTTAGGATCGCTCGAACAATAGGTGTCCGACTTGTCTGTGAGCGGCAAGGCGCTAGCCGCCGGTTTTGCATTGACGAACGACACCGGCGGCTAGCGTCGTTCCGCTCACTTATTGTTCGAGCGATCCTTAGTCTCAAGGGCTACTACCGGCGAAGCTGGCCAACCGGCCTCGCTCCAGTTCCCTGAATCTTCAGCCGACTGTCGCCGAGTTCTGCACGGATTTCATCTCCGTATTTCTGCAGCCGAGCGACGACTTCCGGAAACTTCGAGGCGACATCCTTCGATTCCTGGATGTCGGCTTCCAGATCGTAGAGTTCCAGGCCGGTGCGTTTCTGAGCGTACGGACCAGGCAGACCATCGTTCCCTGGTTCACCCTTCAGAGTGCGGTATCCGTGCGGAAAGTGGAGTTTCCATTTTCCACTGCGAACCGCCTGAAGCTCGCGGCCGTAGTACATCGCGAAGTACTCATGCGGCGACTTCGCGCCTTCCTGACCGGACAGCAACGGCCAGATGTTCTCTCCATCGATCGTGTGTTTGGGCAGCGGTGCTCCCGCAAGCTGAGCCAGCGTCGGCAGAATATCGATCGTCGAGGCAACCTCGCTGCACTCCAGCCCGGCCGGAATCTTTCCAGGCCAGCGAGCGATGAACGGTTCGCGACAACCGCCGTCCCACATCGTTCCCTTGCCCTCTCTCAGTGGCAATGCCGAGCCGCCGTGATTTCCGTACGACAACCACGGGCCGTTATCCGACGTGAAGATGACCATCGTGTTTTCGTCGAGGCCGTTCTTCTTCAACGTTTCCAGAATCTGCCCGACCGACCAGTCGATCTCCATAATCACGTCGCCGTACAGGCCGCGTTTTGATTTGCCTTTGAACTTGTCGCTCACATAAAGCGGAACGTGCGGCATCGAATGCGGCACGTACAGAAAGAACGGTTGCTCTTTGTTTTTCTCGATGAACGAGACCGCCCGTTCGGTGTACCACGTCGTCAGATGAGTCTGATCTTCCGGTGTGACTTTCGGATTGACGATTTTCTCGCCGTCGATCAGCGGCAGGCTCGGCCATCTCTTCAAACGTTCTTCCATCGGTAAATGCAGCACGTTCGGATGGTACGGCCACATATCGTTTGAGTAGGGCAGCCCGAAGTAATCATCGAACCCGTGTCGAGTCGGCAGAAACTGAGGATGATGCCCCAGGTGCCACTTTCCATAAATCGCCGTCGCGTACCCCTTCTGCTTGAGCACTTCGGCGATGGTCATCTCATCGTCACTGATGCCGACAGTCGACTTTGGACCCAGCGCTCCCAGAATTCCAACTCGAACGTTGTAGCAACCGGTCATCAACGCGCTTCTCGACGCCGAACACACCGCCTGAGAAACGTAGAAGTCCGTAAACTTCGCCCCCTCCGCCGCCATGCGATCGAGATTCGGAGTCTCAATATCCGGCGACCCGAAAGCCCCGACATCCTGGTAACCCTGATCGTCGGTAAACACCACGACAAAGTTCGGCGGACGAGTCTCCTTCGCAGTAACCGGTGATGCGCTCAACGCAGAAAACGCAACGAGCGCTGCCACAACGGTTGATACAACCCCGGACCATCCGCACGAGCGATCACGGCGGGCATCGTCCGAAGAATTTCCGGAATGCGGGCTCACTGTCTGAAGCTGGTCCATGTCAATTTTCCAAATCGCAAAACGTCAAACAACGTCGCCAGAAACAATGAATCGGGTGGCCTCATTCGGCAACCCGATGCTCATCGTAAAAATACGAGAACACTGGCACGTCAGCGGCGATTGTTGCTTGCCTCACTCGCCCGGTCAATTTGGCGAGGCGTCTGGCATCGACACGTCGAACTTCAACGCGGCTTCACGCATAGATCGTGGCTTACGGCGCGGACTCCGACTCGGCCGCGTCAAGTGCTTTGAGGAATTCGAGCAACGCTGCTTCATTGCGATCTGTCAATTTGAATTCTGTGCTCTCGTCACTGAAACGAAGAGCCTTTTCCACGTCGGACCTCAGAACCTGTGATCTCTCGGGGAATCGACTCAGCACTTTGAGCGGAAGGATAATTGACTGAAGTTCGACTTGTGTTCCGTCGTCCAGGACGACAGTGCTGCCCGTCACTTTAACCATGTTTCTAAGCATCAGAATGTGGATCTTCACGTATCCAACCAGTTCGTCGATAGCTGGCTCGGCGTCTTCACCCAGATCATCGAGATTTCGGACGTCCTCAGGCTTAAACGATTTTCTAACTCCGGTGTGGCGAGCGATGGCCGTTGCGATTTCTCTTCCCCACTTCTTGCGATCGTCGACAAAGTCGGGTTCCCAGAATTTATTTACTGCGTACTGCGCGCGTTGATCGTCGTCACTGCTGACCCATTTGTGCATTTTCTCCTTCAGAACATCGGCAGGTTGAGCGGCCTCAAGAATTCGAACCGACGCGTGGATTGCTTCATGAGTAACGCTCTGATCTGCCCAGGCACTGACTCGCTTTGCAAATGCCGGGTGACGCTGCACGTAGTTCACCAACTGCTTCGGTTGTGCGAGTGACGTGGAAAATGTTTTGACGATTGCCGTCGACGTTGCGTCCGTCGTGGTCAGGTTGGCGATGTAGTCAACTGCCAGAACCGGATGAACTACAATTCGGTTAGACTGAGCGTACATCCCGATCAGCGTTGACCCGGAAAGAGGTTTGGATCGCGACGTCCCCTTTGCCAATCGCAGTGCATCAAGATCTGCGAATCGTTGTAAGGCCTGATACGGGTACCACTCGAACATCGGCTTTGACGTCGTGGATTGGCGGAAAAAATTGTTCCTGAATGCCGATTGCGGGTCGGTCGCCATCTTCGTCAGAATTTGGAGTTCTGAAAATTTCCGATCACCCCGGGCCGTGGATGTCGTTAGCGACTCTGGCGCGTGCCCGCTCAGTAACGTAATTGCAACAGCAACCTGACTCGGCGTATCGACGAGCCATTCGATGATCGACGAATCGGGCCGATCTCGAATTTCCAGCAGCCGCTTCAGACGGAGGTTGAGCACCGTCAACGCTGCATCCTTCACCGGTTTGCTGAGTGAAACGTGATCGATCACGTGACACAGCGTCAACGAATGCCCGCTGACATGCCGCTCCTGTTCTGGCGTCAGGTCGGTCCTAATGGTTTCTTCCTGAAGAACGTCGATCAGTCGCTCGACCGCGAGTGAAGCGACGTCCCGCTGGTGACTCGACGGTTCGTTCCAGTTGACGCCTCTCAGCGGCCCGACGGTTGGCTCGGTAATCGTCCCGTTCAAATTCGAGATACCGCCGGGCGGAATCTTTAAAACGTACTCGCCGAGCCACCTCAATTGCGTGTCTTCGGGAATGTCCAACTTGCGGTCTTTCGCCACCCCAAACCAGCAGAACAAATTGACGTACGAGGCGCGTGTGACATCAGCCTCAACCAGTGCCCGCACAGCGTCGTCGCCATCCGGAGTGCACGCCGCCAGGACCGTCCGCGCGTAAACCTGTATTTTCTCATCGCCGCTAACGCTCAGTTCACTGAGTGCCTTGTACGCGGCCTGCCAGCCACTTTCTTTCTCAGATAACCGATCGTGCATTCGTGCCAGCAGAAGAAACGCGTATTTCTGCTCGTCGGTCTTGCTGCTCGTCAGCATTCCCGCGAGCGACGCGCTGGCCTGGTCACGATCCATTCTCTTCAGATGCTCGACGGGAATGGTCAGCACGGTCCGAGTATCACTCCTCAAGTCATCGCCTTGCCCGAGAAGCTGGATCAAGGCATTGTCGAAGGCTGTCGCCGAGCCCTGGTCGCTGTCGAGTCTTAACATCCCGATCAGTAAACTGCCCGCTTCGAGAGCCAGTTTGAGTCCCTCTACTCCCTTCCGAGTTTGCGACAACTCGGCGACGCTTCTGGCAGCATGTTTCTTCGCATCGGTCTGCTGCTCGAATCTCATCTGAGCCAGCCAGTCCGACAGCGTTCGCCCTTCGTAGACAGGCTCGCTGGGAATCGGCCGACTGCGTGCCTGAATCCCGGTCAGTTCCTGTTTAAGCCGTGAGACCTCCGGGCTCTCTGGTCCGAACTTCGTCTGAGCTTCCGCAAGTTTGCGATTGGCTTCGGAAAGGTTCATCTGAAGCGTCAGCATTTCGAGTTGCTTCGATACTTTAGACGCGTGATCGATCGTCGCTACAGGTTTTGCGGCGGTCTTTGCCGTCTTCTGAATCGTGGCAATCGTCAAGTCCCCTCGCACCACAGTTACCCGTTGAGGGCTGACTTCGATTCCGTCCGACGGAGAGGCTATGCGAATCTCATACTTCCCGGTTCGCACTTCGAAGACGTTCTTACCCTGCTTCACTACGAACGAATCGAAGACCTTGTCGCCGTTAACGACGCTCACCTGGATGTCGTCGATGGCCGAGTCGATACGAATTTCGCCGCTGTCAGTCTGCAGGAAGATCACGACTCCCAGAAGAACCGTCGCAATGATTCCGATCATCGCTGCCGCGACGCGTGACCCGAGACTCGACGGCCTCCTGGATCGTCCGGAATCTGCGGCAGGAGCCGCGTCTGGAACATCATTCCCCTCTGACCGATTCAGCGGCCAGATTTGCTCCATGTCCGCCCGCATGTTTTCAGCAGATTGCTCACTGCTGTCTCCGTCGTTGGGCGAGTATGTCTGGTCGCGCAACGCCTGCAGATCCGCTCCTTCCGTAAACGCCGCCAGTCGATCCGCGACTTCCGTTGCGCTGGCTAGTCGTTCGCCCGGATCTTTTCGCAGCATCTCAGCGATCAGCTCAACCAGTTCGGCCGGAACGTCATCGCGAAACTCGGTCAGTCTCGGAGCTTCGGTCCCGGCCAATCGATTCAGGTGTTCGAGAATCGGCACATCGACCGACCGGCCGTGCGGAGGCGATCCGCCAACCAGTTTGAACAGAGTCGCTCCCAGCGCGTAGATGTCGGCCCGCGCGTCGACATCGCTGCCGTCTGCCTGTTCCGGGGCCATGTAATCCAGCGTGCCGAGCAACTGCCCGACGGTTGTCTGCATGCTGACTTCGCCGACGACCGACTGAACTCGTGCGAGTCCGAAGTCCAGAATCTTCAGCTTACCCTGATCGTTAATAATAAGATTGCTCGGCTTAATGTCGCGATGGACGACGCCCTTCTCGTGAGCGTAAGCCAGCCCTCGCGCCGCCTCGGCCACAATCTGACAGGCGTCCGGAACCGACAACGGACCGAGCTTGCGGAACACCCGAGTCAGGTCGACGCCGTCGATCTTCTCCATGACCAGGTAAGAAGTGTTGCGGTACTGCCCCGCGTCCGTCGCTCGAACGATGGCCGGATGGTCCAGCGCTCCGACCGCTCGCATTTCCCTCGCAAATCGATCGCGCGAGATCCCATGCTGCTGATGAGTTGGCAGCAGAACTTTCAGAGCAACATCTCGACCAAGATGCGTGTGTCGCGCCGAAAAGACGACACTCATCCCGCCGCGACCGATCACGTTCTGCAGTTCGTAGTCTCCGAGTCGCGAAGGATTATCCCCCTTCTCATCAATGGCCTGCTCGTCAACCGGCACTTCATACGGGCTGCCCGCAACCCGCTCGACCCATCCCGGCGAATCATCCGCCGCCGCGCCGGACTTCAAACGCAAAGTCCGAATGAGCGTGTTGTCGCCCGCGTCGAGTTCCGACAGCGAATCTTCGCAGGCCGAACAATCAGCAACGTGATCCTCGATCTGATCGCTCAGCGGATCAGCCAGTTCGCCGCTCAGGTATCCTTCGAGTTGTTCTCGCGAGTAGCATGTCGTCAGCATCTGATGCCCTCCGGCGTTGCACGATTTATGGCCCGATACAGTTTCCGCTTGTGCTATAAAGATTCCGCAAAGTCCGTGATTCTTCACCCAACAGGTACAACGAGTGGCGCGTGACACCATTTTTCTGGACGACGCTTCACGAGGCTCAAACAGCCTGAGTCTCGCGGAAAGACTGCAGGAAGGATCCGCCTCGGCATGGGGCGATCTGGTGAGACTTTACGGCCCGCTGGTCGATCGCTGGTGCCGAAACGCGAACGTTCCGACGGACGCCATCCCCGATGTTGCTCAGGAAGTTTTTCTGGCAGCATTCCGAGGCGTCAAACGCTTCGACCCGAACGTACCCAACGCGACGTTCCGCGGCTGGTTGTGGACCGTCGTGCGCAGCCGCATCGTCGAGTACTACCGAAAACGAAACGGCGGCGCCGTCGCGCCGGGCGGGTCGACGGCCCTGGCTCACATCCACGCGCTCGTCGACCCCGTCCCTCTTCACGAACCGACAGAACCCGACGACGCTTCCGCACTACTCCGCCGAGCGCTCGATCAAATCCGAGTCGAGTTCACAACCGGAACCTGGGACCTCTTCTGGCGAGCCACCGTGCTCGGTCACCCGACCGATCTGATCGCCAGCGAAAACGGCGTCACCTCCTCAGCCGTCCGCCAGGCAAAGAGCCGAGTGCTCAGACGACTCCGCAAACAACTCGGCGACGCCTGACGACTCGGCCTTTTCGCAAGCCGAAGTTTTGTAGGCTGGAACAAGTTCCGGCAGTTCCGGCAGTCGAGAGTCAAAACCCGTTCGAATTGCCGGAACTGCGCGGAGCTTGTTCCAGCCTACTTTAATGCTCATTGAAAAACGCACAGCCTCTCTGGATAGCGAGAGTGAACGCTGTCTTTAACGTTTGAGTCGGTTCCGGCCTCTGCTGAATGCTCGCCTCAATCCTGACCGAAAACGAAAGCCCCCGGCTGCGAGAGCAACCGAGGGCTTTGGTCGTTTCGAAATTCGTAGTACCGTCAGAAGCGACTGACTCCGTACGCAGTTCTACGCGGCTTGCGCGACTGTTTCAGTAGTCTGTCCGTTGCCGTTGCTGTTCGGTTTTTTGACACCGACCAGTTTTGCCACCAGGAACGAAAGCCCGGCTGCCGCGAAGCTGCCGAGTGCTCCCATCTTGACGGCGTCCAGTTCAACGCCGGTTGGGAACTTGTTCGCGGGGAACGCGGCGGTCGACACAAACAAGGCCACCGTAAATCCGATCGCGGCGATCATGCCCAGCGTGGCGACGTGCCGGTAGTTCATGCCTTCGGACATTTTCAATCCGAAGACTCTCACGGCCAGCCACGTCATGAACAGAATGCCGACAGGTTTTCCGATGATCAATCCGGCCAGAACGAGCCACGTCCCGGTGCCAACTGCGGTCATCGCAACGCCCGCATTCACGAGGCCGAACAGGCCGAGAATCAGTTCAATCTTGTCCTTCCACCAGTGCTCGAAGGCGTTGAGTGTGTCGTCGCGTTTGAGTTCTTCGCGGGCAAAGATACCAAGGTCAGATTTGGCGTGAGGCATGATCGGAATGATCGGGAGCAATCCCAACGCCGGATGAATGCCGGCTTTGTAGAAGGCAAACCAGCTCGCGACGCCAGGAATGAGCAGGTACCACCAGAAGCTCTGCAGTTTCAATTTCTGGAATCCCACGCCCACAGCCATCGCGGCGACAACCAGCCCCAGCCACTCAAGAACCAGCGGCTGCGCCGGGTAGAAGACAGCGAGAATCACCAGGCCGGCGGCGTCGTCAGCAATCGCCAGCAGCAGCAGGAACGCGATCGCCGGATGTCCCTGTCCGAAGATCATCCGAGCGACCAGATAACTGAAGGCAATATCTGTCGCACAGGGTATCGCCCATCCGTTCGTGAGGTCGCTTTGCCCGGTCAGATAAACCCCCGCCAGATAAACCAGCGCGGGACCAGCCACACCGCCAACGGTTGCCAGCAATGGCGTCGCAGCTTTCTTTGGATCATTCAGTGCACCGCCGGGCAGCATCGCTTCCCAGACTTCCTTGCCGGCGACGGCAAAGAACAATGCCATCAGGATGTCGTTAATCAGGAAGTGCAGAGTGAATTCGTGCTGCTCTGCTGTGGGAGCGTCGTGGCCGATCTCGTCGGTCGAGGCCGTCTTGCCGTGCGAGTCATCTTTCGATGCGACTTCGGAATCGGACGCCGCTTCTGAAGCCACCGTCTCAGAAGTTCCGTCCGACTCGTGCCCGGTCGCCGCTTCGTGAGCAGCTCCGTGGCTCGCGTCGTCTTGAGAAGGGGCCGCGTGATGGTTGCCTCCGCCGAGCAGATCGAAATGCACGAAGTCGTGATATGCCTTCGGAGCGACATTAGCCCAGATCAGAGCCGCGACGGCTCCAGTGATCAGGAACATCGAGTTTTCGTACAGGAACGCGACCGCTCGGGGACGTTGTTTTTTGTGGGACATGAGTTTTCAAACTGTCTCGGGTTCGCATTGCCCCGTCGGATTATCGCTTGTCGTACGGAATTGCTCCCTCAGAAGAAGAAGGCTTACTATATCGACGAGCGGCTCAGCTCCCAACGGATGAATTGTGTCCGGCGAATACTGCATCGCTGTTGAATCGACCGCGTTTCTCAAAGACGAGACGGATCTCGCAATGTTCAATGGCTTATA
>JBLFXD010000242.1:0-8657 GCA_047611045.1 Planctomycetaceae bacterium
AGTGGCGGCGGGACCCCAGCGAATTGGCGAGGTGCGGCGCAGTCTGAGCCACAGATGAGCTTCCCGATTTCCAACTTCGTCATTCCCGCGCAGAGCCTGTCCTCACGAAAGTGGGGGCGGGAAACCAGTTGTTCGTGGAATTCTGGTTTCCCGCCTGCGCGGGAATGACGAAAATCGCCGCTCTCACCGGACTCGGGAAGTTATTCCAGAACCAATCCGCAAGGCCGCGCAGCGAACGTTCAAGGCTTCAAATGCCGAGCACAGCTTTCTTCCCGACACACCGTCGCCAGGCGGAAAGCTGGCCGAGGTGCAGGGCGGCGTGAGTTGTCACCAGGTGTGTGGCCAGATCGCCGACGGTTGGAAACTGCTCGGGAAAGAACGGCGTTTGATTGGGAGCGGCGAGTTCCTCGACCGTCGCCGCTTCCAGCAACTCGATTGCCCGCGCGTGAGTCTTTCTCATCGTGTCCACGAGTTCCGCTTTCGTCGGATAGGCAGACCGATCTTCCACCGGCACCGAACCAGGTCCGAACGTTTTCATCCAGCCGTCGTCCGTCAGCAGATCCTTCCCCAGCAACGACGCCACAAAATCAGAACCCAGGGCGACATGCCCGAGAATCCACGCCGGATGATTCATCCCGTCGTGAGGCAGCACGGCCAGTTGATCATCATCCAGATCCGCCACCAGCTTCTCGGCGTACGTCAGCGTGAATCGAAACGCGGTCAGAGTGTTATCCATACCCGATGTCATGTCAGAGTCCTGTTCTGTGCGGCGAATATGTTGACTGAGCTCAGTAGGCCGGCCCAAACGCAACGATGTTCCGGCATCCTCCGCGTCCCAATTCATTCTGCCACCCTGCGCGGCGCTTGATCCTGCCTACGGGACTGTTCATTGAGAATCCGGCTGATCGAGTAGCTTTGCAGAGTTCTCAACGACGAACCAGCCGCGCGGGTGGCACAGCCAGTATGGCTGTGTCGCGAAGCGACAAGATGGTCCATCATGCGGACGCGGTTTAGATCGAAACTTTCAATTTTAGCCGATCGCTGAGGATGAGGCGTCTTGTGCCTTCGGCACCCAACCACAAATGGTTGGGCCACCCTGCGCGGCGCTTGATCCTGCCTACGGGACTGTTAATTGAGAATCCGGCTGATCGAGTAGCTTTGCAGAGTTCTCAACGACGAACCAGCCGCGCGGGTGGCACAGCCAGTATGGCTGTGTCGCGAAGCGACAAGATGGTCCATCATGCGGACGCGGTTTAGATCGAAACTTTCAATTTTAGCCGATTGCTGAGGATGAGGCGTCTTGTGCCTTCGGCACCCAACCACAAATGGTTGGGCCACCCTCCAGAACATCAAATGTGTGATAATGACGGCTCATATTCGCGGGCGATGCCCGTGAATTGCTGGTGCCTTGCCGGAAACCAGTTGTAGCGGCGGTGAGCCCGTCGGTACTCTGTATCGTTCGTCAGGGGCCGTTTGAATTGCTGTTTCAGAGCAACCGCAAGTGGAGACGCTTGCCGTCGTTGCAGAGGGCCTTTCTGTCGGAGATTTGATGGTTCGCTGGTTTTCGTTCGCTGCGAGAAAGTCGACGGCTGGTCCTGGGGCCGGGTTGGTTTGTCGTGCGCGGGCTGGTCGACGGCGGTTGTTCGGTGGTCGTGCCTGGGCGGGAGTGGGGACTCCGGAAGTGCTGGAATGTCGGACGCTGTTGACGGCGAGTCTGCAGAGTCTGATCACTCCGCTGGCGGAGAACCTCGCCGATCCGGATGCCGCGTTGAATGGCGAGTATCCGCCGCCGGTTGATTTCAGTGATTACCTCGGCAACACACTGCTGGGGCGGACGACGGTCACGCTCGACGGTGCAGTCGATGGTGTCTGGATCGGCAGCGGGTTTGAGATCATCGGTCGAGAAGCCGATCAGGCAGCACTCGAACGTTTTGACATCTCGGGGGCGTCTGAGCCCATTGTGCTGTTCGATTCGTTGGCGTCGGAAGCCGGTGCGACTGGAGACACTTTTGGAATCCTGGTCGACGCGGCACAGACGCCGGATGGTGTTCTGTACGCGGGGAGCTCTGCCGGATCACTCGATCCCGTACAACCGACGTCCTGGCTGGTTCCAGATGCCCCCAGGGGCGGCGTTGGTTCGGTAGGTGCTGTCACCGGAGGCCTTTACAGTTCGGTGAGCAGCACGGGCCGACTGGTTGGATCAGTCTCAGAAGCAATCTACGGCTTTCACGACGAGGTGCCTGAGCAGCTGCCCGGCGACCTACCTGACGGCCTTGGCGGAAGGATCTCGAACGACGGCAGGCACATCGCGGGTGGCTTTCTGTGGATCGCGAACACGTTTGGCGGATTCGACGTGGTCAGCACGACGGCGTTTGATTTTTCGGTCAGCGGTGGAACGCCAACGTGGCTGGGTGCTGAAGTCGACGACGCGGGCCACGTGTTTTACGCCGGTCAGTATTTTGACTTGAACACGTTCGAGAACGCGGTCGGATTCTGGGACGAAGACGGAGCTTTCCTGGGAACCGTGGGCAGTCAGATTCATGACTTGGCGATCGTTGAAGGTGATGTCGTGGCTGCGGTGAACGGAGCCACCGATGGAATGCTCGTGCGAGTGCGTGACCAGTCGACGCTGTCGATTCAAAGCCTGGTCGGTACGACGGCTATGTTTTCCGGAGGTGGCGGGCTGTTCGCCACGGAAGATGCCTTAGGGCTATTGTTGTTTGACGACGACGGAGCGTTCACGACGGTACTGGAAGTCGGGCCGATTCTGCCCACGGATTTTCCCGATGACCTGGGAATTCGACTGCTGGAGCGGGCGAACGTGACGCTCGACGATCCGTTAGGCGGCGTTTGGAACGGCAGCCGGTTTGAGATCTTCGGCTCGGATGGCAATCAGGCGGCTCTGGAAAGTTTCAATACAACCGGCCAGTCCGAGCCCATTGTGCTGTTCGACTCGCTGGCGTCGGAAGCCGGTGCGACTGGAGATACGAACGGATTCCTGGGCGCCGCAGCTCAGACGCCGGATGGTGTTCTGTATGCGGGGCGATCAGCCGGATCACTCGATCTCTCTCAACCAACATCCTGGCTAATTCCCGATGAACCCAGGGGCGGCGTTGGGCCGACGGGAGCCCCTGATGGCGGTTTTTTTTCTACAGTCAGCCGCACCGGTCTTCTTACCGGAACAGTCTCAGAAGCAATCTACGGCTTTCACGACGAGCTCCCTAAGCTGCTGCCCGGCGGCGCACCTGCAGACTTTGCAGCGTCTATCTCAAATGACGGCAGGCACATTGCGGGCAGCTTTCTATGGATCGCGAACACGTTTGGCGGGTTCGACGTCGTCAGCACGACGGCGTTTGATTTCTCCGTCAGCGGTGGAGCGCCAACGTGGCTGGGTGCTGAAGTCGACGATGCGGGCCACGTGTTCTACGCCGGGGTGTATTTCGACCTGAACACGTTCGACGACGCCATTGGATTCTGGGATGAAGAGGGAGTTTTTCTGGGCACCGTGGGCCGTGAATTTCACGGCTTCGCGATCGTGAATCGCAATGTGGTGGCCGCGGTGAACGGAGCCTCCGACGGGATGCTGGTCCGTGTCCGTGATCTGACGACGCAGACCGTCGAAAGTCTGATCGGAACACCGGTGCTGTTTCAGGCTGACTCGGTAAGCGGGATGTTTTCGACACCTCAGCAGTTCGGGCTGCTGCTGTCGGATGCGGGCGGCGATTTCATCACCGTCTTCGCCAATGGTCCGGTCGCCGCAGACATTACTCTGCCGGCAGCGGGCTCGTACGAAGTACTCCGCAGCGGAGCGGACCTGATCGTACGCGAGGCGGGCGGCAGCGAGTTACTGCGTCGCGAAGCCGCTTTCGTGACTCGGCTATCGGTCACCGGCTCGACCGGCAATGACAGCGTCACCGTGCTGAATTCCGGCACAGCAGTCGATACGCCCATCGTGTTTTCCGGCAGGAGCGGTGACGACGTCTTTGATGCGTCGCTGGCAACCGGTTCGGTCAGTCTGGTTGGGAACAGCGGTGACGACACACTGACCGGAGGCTCGGCAGACGATGTGGTGTCGGGAGACTCCGGCACCAACGAACTGACGGGCGGCCCTGGCACCGACACGCTGTGGGTGATCGGAAGCTCTCGTCAGCAGCTTGGGGCGTCGACGGCTTCGGGAGCCGGTAATGACACGTTCAGCCAGTTCGAACAGGCCGTGCTGGAAGGCGGGTCGGGCAACAACCGGCTGGATGCGTCGTCCGCGACGATTCCCGCTCTGCTGTTGGGTGAAGCCGGCAACGACACACTGCTGGGCGGCAGCGCGACGGATATTCTCAACGGAGGAACCGGAACCGACTTCGCAGAGATCAACGGAACGAACATCGTCCTGACGAATGCGTCGGCTCCAGGGGCAAACGGCGACACGCTGACGTCGGTCGAAGGCCTGCTGCTGATCGCGTCTGGTCGGGACAGTGTGATCAACGCGGGTGCCTACTCGCAGGGCAACGTCACGATCGTGGGCAGCAGCGGTGACGACACACTGACTGGCGGAACCGGGAACGACCTGATTCTGGGAGGGGCCGGCAGGGATGTCATCGCCGGCGGAAACGGCAACGACATCATCGCCGGGAACGCAGGCCACGACAGCCTGGCCGGAGAAGCGGGTGACGACACGATTCTCGGAGGCCGAGGTCGGGACACAATCGACGGCGGAGACAACTCGGACCTGCTGATCGGCGGCGGTGGACCGGACTCCGTGAACGGCGGGGACGCTGACGACACTCTGATCGGAGGCAGCAGTCGAGACACGCTGAACGGCGACGACGGAGCCGATTCCATTCGCGGCAGTGGCGGTCGTGACACACTGATCGGCGGCCTGGGAGCGGACACACTCAACGGCCAGTCCGTCAACGACAACTTCAATCAACAGGTCGGCCCGGACAGGCTCATCGGAGGCAACCCACCCGCCGCCAGACCGGCACCGCTCACCCTCATCGAAACCAGCATCCCGGAAACGCCTCTGTTCCTGCCACCACCGCTCGACAGGAAGCAAACGGCGGGCAGCAACGATGACGGTCACGAAACCAGAATCGCCACCATCGACGAAACCTTCGCCAGCCCCCTGCTCGCCGAACTACTGACTCAGTAGGCCGGACCGAGCGCTGCGATGTTCCGGCACCCTCTGCAGTAGTTCCCGGCATCCTCCGCGTGCCAATTCATTCTGCCGGAAGGTTCTGGGGGCTCGCTGCGCTCGACCGCCAGCCACTCGTGATTCAGCTGGAACCCGCTATGCCCACTCGACGGTGATACTCTGTCTGCCCAGCCAGGGACCACTCACTCGGATTTGAGCTGGACCTGGTAGTTGCGGCGGGAGTCGTCGAATTCGATTTCGATCAGGTCCATGTCGGCGGCTTCTTCCAGCAGTTCGGAGAAGCTCGAATAGCCGTAGTAGTCTTCGCTGAAGCCGGGGTAGACTCGGCGGATGACCTGCTTCAGTAGCGAGCCCCAGACTGGATCGTAGTCTT
Source organism: Planctomycetaceae bacterium (assembly GCA_047611045.1). Lineage (GTDB taxonomy): Bacteria > Planctomycetota > Planctomycetia > Planctomycetales > Planctomycetaceae > JABMPE01. Next base: position 5,523 of record JBLFXD010000242.1, read on the forward strand.
GCTCGATCGAGTCCAGGACTTCGACAAGACGTTCGCGAGCTTCTTCCTTGCGGTCCTTCTTCTCTGGCTTTTTGGGATCAGCGTCAGCGGGGCTCGTTGTTTTCTTGGCGGCCTGCTTGCGTTGCGGGCGAGGCTTCTGCGCGGCCTTGGCCAGGTCGTCGTAGTAAATGAACTCGTCGCAGTTGCCGATCAGTAGTTCGGATGTCGAACTTTTCACGCCGCAGCCGATGACTCGTTTGTTGTTCTCTTTGAGCTTCGAAACCAGCGGCGAGAAGTCGCTGTCGCCAGAGATCAGCGCGAAGGCGTCGATGTGGCTCTTCGAATAGCACAGGTCCAGAGCGTCGACGACCATGCGAATGTCCGCGCTGTTTTTGCCACTCATTCGGCTTTGCGGAATGTCGATCAGCTCGATGCCCAGGCCGTGGAAGATGCGAACTTCGTCGCGATAGTTTTTCCAGTCGCAGTATGCTCGCTTGTAAACCAGCCGACCCTTTTCCAGCAGCCGCTTCAGCACCAGGTCGATCCGAAACGAACCGGACTTCATGTCTCGAACGCCGAGTGCCAGGTTTTCGAAGTCGACAAAGACGGCGATCAGTGATTCATCAGACATGTTGTGCGTCCTGCCGGGTGTGTAGAAAAGGTTACGTGCTGCCGCTTTCCGATGGCACATCCGTCAGCCTTCGAACCGTTGACAGCCGTTGAGTTCGGGATTCTGTCGGCAAGGGGGCTCCGGTGACAACTCACTGGTCGATTCCCGCGACCTTTCACGCGGCGACGCATGCCGATACTTTTATGTTTGGCTTGAATTCAGGCTGAAACGAAAACCTTCTGAAGTCACACACAGGTACCTGCAATGAACATCGCCAGAGTCCTCGTAATCGTTGCTGCTTTGTTCTGCCTGACGAGTGAGAGCCGAGCGTTCTCTGCCGACTGGCCAATGTGGCGGCACGGTCTGGAGCGAAACGGCGTCTCTTCGGAGCCGTTGCCCGAGACGCTGAATCTGCACTGGTCGCGTCAGCTTCTGAAGCCGAAACCGGCCTGGCCGAACGAGCCGAGACTGCACTTCGACGCGTCGTACGAACCGGTCGCTGCCGGCAAGCAACTCTTCGTGGGCTCGATGGTCGACGGCAGCCTGGCCGCGTTCGATATCGAAACCGGCTCGCTCAACTGGCGATTCTATTCCGACGGCCCCGTGCGACTGGCTCCGGCAGTTGCCGACGGGCGAGTCTACTTCGGATCCGACGACGGACTGCTGTACTGCCTTGATGCCGAAAGTGGGAAGTTGCTGTGGAAGTTGTCCGGCGCTCCGACAGAGCGCGGGCAACGGCGGCATCTTGGTAACGGGCGGCTGATTTCTTTCTGGCCAGTGCGCGGTGGGCCAGTTGTTGACGACGGTGTCGTTTATTTTGGAGCGGGCATCTGGCCGACAATGGGCGTCTTTGTTCGAGCGGCCGACGCGAAGACCGGCAAGCTGCTCTGGACCAACGGCGACAGCAACGCGATCGAGAATCTGCGCATCGACCACAACTACTCGCACGAAGGCGGCATCTCTCCGCAGGGGCATCTGCTGATTACTGGCGACACGGTCGTTGTCCCGAACGGTCGGTCGATGCCAGCGCGGCTCGATCGGAAGACCGGCGAACTGAAGTACTTTGTGCAGGGCTACCGAAACGGCGACAGCCGAGTTTCCATCAGCGGAGACATCGCTCTGGTCGGCGCGACGGGCGTCGTCAATCTGAATGACGGCCGCGAGATCGCCAGCTTGTGGGCCAAGGCCGGCGACAAAGCTCCCAAAAGCTGGAGCGGCGACTGGGATCTCTTCGAAGCTCCGTTGTTGCCTTACAAATTCAGCCCGGCGATTGATTATCGATCAGCGGTAATCGACGGAATCGCTTACGGAGTCGAGAACGGAACGATCTACGCATACGATTTGCAGAATTCAAAACTGACGCGATACGAGAAAGAGCAGTACGGCAAGCAGTTGAAACCGGCTCGCTGGGACGCACCGTTGAGATGGAAGCTGGACACGCCGTTTGCCGGGAAGAAGCAAACGACTCGCAGCGTCATCGTCGCTGGCGATCGGCTTTACTCGCACAGCGGCCGAACTTTGTTCGCCGTCGACCTGCCGAAGGCTGATAACAAAGAAGCGACTGTCGCGTGGACTCATGAACTGCCAGCCGAACCAGGCAGTCTGATCGCGGCAAACGATCGGTTGATCGTCGCGTCGCTCGACGGAACGATTCACTGTTTTGGCGAAGGCTCTGTAAAATCAAAAACGCACTCGCGAGCTTCCGAGCCGGTTGCTGCCGTCGAGCCCGCTGCCGCGCAACTGGCGGCTTCGATCCTGAAGGAGTCAGCCGTTACCGATGGCTATGCCGTTGTGCTGGGATTCTCGAATCAGCAATTGGTTGATGAGCTTCTGCGATCATCGGATTTACGGATCATCGCCGTCGATTCGAGCTCGGCGCGGATCAATGAATTGCGACAGCGGCTGATGACCAACGGTGATTATTCCGATCGGCTGCAACTGATCGAGGGAAACCCTGACACGGCGGACATCCCGCCGTACATCGCCAACCTGCTGATCGTGTCGGACGAAGCCGCCTCTCCGATGGATTCGGATAAGCGAGTGAAGCGGATGTTCGAGATGCTCCGCCCGTACGGTGGCAAGGCGTGCGTGATCACTCCCGATGGCAAGAATGCAAAGTTGCTCAGCCACGCTTCGCCGGGAACGCTGCCGGGTGTGAAGACTCGGACCACCGAAGACATGGTCGTGCTCACTCGCGAAGGGCCGTTGCTGGGAAGCGCCGTCTGGTCACACGAAACCGGCGATGCGTCGCGGTCGTTCTTTTCTCGCGATGAACTGGTGAAGGCTCCGCTGGGAGTTCTCTGGTACGGCGACGGTCCGGATCATGGCTTTTACAAACGCAAGGATTACGGGCACGGAGTCAAGCCGCAGGTTGCAGGCGGCCGCATGTTCGCCTTGCAGATTGCGTCGAACACCCTGCACGCGGTGGATGCTTACACCGGGCGTTTGTTGTGGACTCGCAAGGTTGGTGGCTCCGCACGTTACGTCTCGATGCCCGAAGCGGTTTACGTCGGCGATGAGCGAGAGTGCCTGGTGTTGGATGCTGG
>JBLFXD010000243.1:0-8645 GCA_047611045.1 Planctomycetaceae bacterium
TTCCGGTTTTTTGAACGTGAAAGCTTGATGAAAGCCAGACTCGCGATGACGCCAGCAACCGAGAACATGGCAACCACCATAAAAACGTGACGATGCCCGCTTGCTCCAGGAGCACTGTCCAACAAGTACCCCATCAACGGCCCCATAAAAATGTCTGGGGTATATCCGGTGACAGAAACCAGACCGACTGCACTTCCTGTATAGGCGAGAGGCACTTTGCCCTCTTCCATGATGGCGTAGTAAAGACCTCGCAGTGCAAATATCCCCAAACTTGCACAAACAATTGTCGCGATGTAGGGAACGTACATTGATGCCGTCAGCATATTGGAAGCCAGGGCCGCACTTCCTGCGGTCAATAGAGCAAAACTGACAACCATCATTTTCCCACAACTGAACCGATCTGCCAGGAAACCGGCGGCAATTGCGGCCAGAGGCCGCACCCACAAAGAGTATGTGCCAACTCGCGCCGCTTCGACCTCATTCAACTGCAAAACCTCTCTGGCGTAGAGCGAAAAATCATCGGTCGCTTTGAAGCCTACATAGGCGCAAATGATTATGAAGGCCTGTAGCCACACCACGGGCATTGACGCGACTTGCCAGGTCCCACGCAACGACCAGCCAGGAGCGTCTGCCTGTTCCAGTGCATTTCGTTCTGGCAACAGCATCCAGATCAGCATTGCAGCAGCACAGGTGATGCTTGCCAGAATAAGAATGACCTGCTGCAACGCGTTTGCCCGAACTTCCAGCGATGCTGATTCAACGTCTACGGGTAACAAAGACGCATAGATTGCCACGACACACGACCCCGTCACTGCAGCCAGGAGTCCTCGGCCACCGTCAAGTAAGCCAAAAGCGGACCCCTGAGCCAGTCTTCCACCCCATTGGCGGGTCGCTCGCATCAGTGCCGACCAGAACAGGGCGATTGTCGTGAATCCCCAGTAAGCATAGAGCGATTTGAGTGTGGCCAGGGCAGGGACCTGCCAAAGCACAATCCCACCCAACGAAGTGCTGACCAGGGCAATTGCGATCAATTTACGAGGGCGAAAATAGTCCGCCAGCGGTCCTCCCAGCGCGTATGCCACCATCGCGACGAACCCGTACGCTGCAGTTGCAGCCCCAAGTTCGATATTAGTAAGACCAAAGACTTCCAGGATAGTTGGCCGAAAAATGCGTGGCAGCAAGAACGGCAGAAAGAAAATCGATTCACCCGCAACTATCAATGCGAGTAAAGTAAGGCTTCGACGAAATCTCGAATGGCGTGAGAATTCATGATCGACGCTCAATACGCTCAAGGGGTGACGCCGATTGAGCTCAGGAAGTCGAGTGGAATGGATGCTGTCAGCCGTCCCACTAGCCCGAAATACTTCAGTGGAACGCCTTCCATCGATAATCGATGTGTGTAACGCTCCAATTGGTAAACATCCAGGTACTCGGAGAAGATCAGTTCGCGAATGAAACGAGAGAAACCCATGTCGTCGGAGTGGTCGAGAAATGTTTCTTTAATGTTGAAGGCGACCCAGGCATCGGTGCGGAGAAACTTCATCGCCGCGAAAAAGGCCTCAGGAGGAATGTCGCCAAATCCCAGGGCAGCTACCGACGTGAGGCAGTCGAAACGCCATTCCGTTAGCTCGTCCCGCCGCTCATCACTCAGTTTCGTAAAGTCAGCGACGACGTAGTCATCATAGGCAGTCGGACGGTCGCGATAAGCCGCATCACGAGCCTCAGGTAAGATGTCGGCTCCCACAATTCTGGCCACACCCAGGTTGCGAAGTTTCTCAGCCATCATTCCGTTGCCAGCTCCCAGGTCGAGCACCCGCAGCTCGCTGCAGCTAACCCGTTCGGAAGTCAGACTGTCTCGCAATAATTCCGAAACTTTCTGGGGCGAGGTGCACTTAAGCCGCTCATAGAAAAGCTGTTCGTAGAGTCCAGGCTTCGAGAAAATGCGGTCGTAATCGTGAAAGAGGATCTTTCGTGCTGTACCTTCCTCAACCAGTTTAAAGTAAGCTTCATCCTGGGTAAGATCGTGCTCTTGCTCAGGTGGGAACTGAATTCGATATCTTGAAGGCATGCGATTCCTTGTTCTCGGCCAAAGCCGTTCATCTTAGACGTTTCACCTGTTGTTTTGCAGGGCTAACACGCGAAGAACGGCCTCTCAATGAAACGTACACTGGCCGTTTCCTGGGAACCCGGACATGAACACCCGCGTGCATCACGATTCGCAACCGATTGCTAAGCGACACGGGATACCTCGTTTTGTCGGTTGAAATAACGAAGCTGCAATGCTGTTCCACCGTCATCACATCCCATTTCGAAGCCGCATCAGCTGCTTCACAGTGGCTCATTGAATTCGGCTAATTGGAAGCTGAGCAGGCCGCGTGCAATTCCAGGTCGTCCGGTGAAGGACGAGGGCACTCTGCCCCTTTTTCACTCTGGGCTGAGCATCATCAAAAGAACTTGCCGAATGACAGAGCTGGAAATTTCATCACAAGCCATTGCCTCATCAGTGTAGCGTTCGAGAATGTTTGGGACAGTTGCCGGGCCCGTTCGGCCACCTTCGTTGTAGAAAATTCCCCATGAAAACCAACATCCTGACCGCACTCGTCATTTGTTTGCTTGCTGCAAATGTGAAGGCCGATGTCCGCGTACCGCGGCTTTTTGGCGACAACATGGTCCTGCAGCAGCGGACAAAGAATGCGGTCTGGGGATGGGGTGAGCCGGGAGAGTCTGTGACGGTCACAGCCAGCTGGGGAGCGACTGCTTCGGTCAAAGCTGGGGACGACGGCCGCTGGAAGCTGTTTCTTGAAACGCCGGCTCATGGGTCTGGACACTCATTAACCGTCACCGGAAGTAACGCGATTAAGATTCGGAATGTTGCGATCGGCGAAGTCTGGTTGTGTGCCGGTCAGTCCAACATGGGCTGGTCGATGGGCAATTCGTTCGAGGCCGAGAAGGAAGCCGATGTCGACCTGCCAGGTTTCCGCATTTTCGAATCTCAGCGTGAACATTGGCATAAACCGTTGAAAGAATCTCGCGACCGGCTGAAGCAATGGAAACTTTGCAAACCAGAATCAGCGGCCGAGACATCAGCCGTTTCGTATTACTTCGGCAAGACGCTGCACCAACAACTGGGCGTGCCGGTGGGCATCATTGTTCAGGCTTATGCGGGAACACCGATCGAAGGCTGGATGCCCTGGGATATTCAGAACGACGACGCTCGAGCCATCGAGCACAAACAGACGATGGACAGGAACGCTCAGCGAAGAATCAAAGCGGGCGAGACCGTTGAGCAGGCTCTCGCAACATTCGAGAAAGAGCTGGTCGCTTACAACGAGCAGATCGCCGCTGGCGTGACCATGAAGAATCCCTTCAGGGCGCTGCAGCCCCCGTTCATCACAAAGCCGGCGTCGCTGGGGCATCAGTATCCGGCTCACATTTTCAACGCGATGATCTACCCGATCCGCCCGTACGGCATCCGCGGTATGATCTGGTATCAGGGCGAACGGAATTCCAAGAACGTTCCTCAGGCGGTTCACTATCGCAGCCAGCTGACAAAGTTGATCAGCTACTATCGATCGTCCTGGCATGAACAATCGGGCGGTCACGTCGCCGACGATTTTCCTGTTCAGTTCACTCAGCTGCCCAGTTGGAATCCGGCGCAGACCAAGCCCGTCGAAGGGCTGGAAGCGTCGTGGGCTGTGAATCGCGAATCCATGCGGCTCGTTGATCGAGACGTGCCCAATACTGGCATGGCCGTTTCGATCGATACGGGCGACCGGGTGGCGCTGCACCCGAAGATTAAGAAGCCAATCGGCATTCGACATGCTCTGTTTGCGCTGCGGGAGACGTATCGAAAGTCCATCGTTGGCAGCGGGCCTCGGTACATGGGGCATCGAATTCAAGGCGGCAAGGTCTTGCTGAGCTTCGACTCGGTTGGTTCGGGATTGATGACGGCCAGAGCTGGAAAACTCAATTCATTTGCGGTCGCCGGAGAAGACCGCGCATGGCGTTGGGCGGACGCCGAGATCACAGGCGAATCCGTCGTCATCTCGTCCAGTGAAGTATCTGAACCCGTCGCCATTCGATACGCGTGGGCGATGAATCCGTCGCAGCGCAATCTGCTGTATAACAAAGAAGGCCTTCCCGCTTCGCCGTTCCGCACCGATACATGGCCGCTGTTTGACGCCGGCGATGAGATTGTCGAAGTCACCAAGCCTGCGAAGCCCGACGGCTACCAGTCTGTCGACTGGGATCGACCCCGCATGGTGCAGGTGGAATCTGCCGAAGCCGAACCTGAGGAAGAACCGCTTGAATCAAATGGTCTCGCTCCGGAAGTCACCGACCTCAACGCCGAAGATGTTTCGTACAAGCTCGAGCATAAGCTTCCTTACCTTGAGAACTACTTCGCCAACTCTAGGCCAGAGGACATGGGGGACGGGATCGCGGTCGGCCAGCTGGGACGTGACGCCGGCGACAAACGGCTCATCCTGAGGTATGCCCGAGAGCTGGCCAAACCGTCAGACAATTCCAGGTCGGGCAAGACGGACAGCCTGCTCATCAGCCACAAAGGAAAACTGCTCTTTGAATCCTACTACCGCCGCGGCCGCGCCAACTATCCGCACTACCAGATGTCGATCACCAAGTCGTATACCGCGATGGCAATTGGCCGAGCCATTCAGCTCGGCCATTTAACAATGGACGACCTCAACAAGCCGGCCATCTCATTCCTCAAAGATCTGAACCCGGCCAAACTTGTCAAAGGTGCGGACACCATCACGCTTCACGAGGCGATGCACATGACGTCCGGAATTCGCCTCGACACTGACAAGGCGAACGTTCTGCGACGACAACCGGAACTCCTGAAAGGTCAGGGGCAGATCCAGGCGCACCTCGAACACAGCTCGCCGATTCCCCCAGCACCGCGCGACTTCAAGTATCAGGCGTCAGATCCCGCGATCGCCATGCAGGTTCTTGAGGCCGTTGTGCCTGGCAGCGCGAAAGATTTCATCCGTGACGAATTGTGGGGCCGCATGGGCGTCAGCAGTTATCACTGGCAGGACGACATCAGCGGTCTTCCCAAGTCTGCAGCGGGGTCCAGCGTGCGGTCCCGCGACATGCTGAAGATGGGGATGCTGGTGATGAACAATGGCGAATGGCAAGGCCAGCAAATTATCCCCGCTGAGTTCGTCGAACGAGCGACCAGCCCCATCAGGCAGACCTATGGTAAGTCGCACTACGGCTATTTCTGGTGGGGCGACGATGTCGAAGTCGGCGGAAAAACGTACCGCTGCAAACAAGGCCGAGGAGCCGGTGGGCAGTTCATTTTTATCTTCCCCGAACTCGACCTGATCGCCGTCGCCACCGCCCACAATCAGGGCATGGGTAACACGCTGGAGACGCTTCCTCAAAAGCTGATCCCCGCCTTCGTTGGCCGTTAGCCTTGATCGGCGACAAAGCAAGGCTGTCTGATTCGAAGAATGGTGAAGCGAACTCTGCCCCGGTGACGCGCTTTCTTTCGTGCCTTGTCCCCCAGGCTCGGGTCCGTAACAGGTTGCCGCGCAACGAGTTTCGGGAATTGGCCGAATTCGATGTCACAAATCGTGTTCGAGCGGCAATCTATTCGGAGACAGTCATACAAATGCCGACGACGATGCTGACAGCACTCGTCGCGGTCGGCAGACAGAATGACAATTTCACTCTCGATTCAGTGTTGCGTCTTTGTTGATCGCCGCGCGACGAAGTCTGTCATCGCGGCTGTACTGCGTCACTAGCCAGCCGAATGAGCACCGTGCCCGAACGACCTTTCAAAGCGTTTGAGATTCTTGTCCGTCGAAATCATCGTCGGATTCTCGGATACGCGATGTCTGTCTCGGGCGATGAAGACGTGGCTCGAGACATTGTGCAGGAAGCGTTTCTGGTGGCGTGGGAACGTCTGGACGATTTCGACACGAGCAAGGACTTCGGCGCGTGGGTACGCGGCATTGTCCGAAACAAGTTTCGAGAACACGTGCGATCGCAGAAGCATGTCACGGTCGAGGACGACATTCTGGAAGCGGTCGAGAGCCAGCACCGTCGCTGGGACGAACGTGAAGCCGAAACCGATCAGTCCATGTTTGCGGCGATGCACGGCTGCCTTGGCAAGCTGCCGGAACTACTGAGTCAGGCCGTGAACCTGTTCTACCTGCAGCGTCTCAGCGGTGCTCAGGTTGCCGAACGTGTCGGAGCTGACGAAGCCACGATTCGCAAACGACTGCAGCGTGCACGCGTTTCGCTCGCCGACTGCATTACGAATTCGGTGGAAGCCTGACACCACTTCCCACCTGAATCCAAACGTTGCCTTTCGATTCACCGACTCATCAGCATGGGGAATTCCATGACCACTGAACATAACGACCAACCTTCAAAGCCAACGGAATCCGACAACCTCGCGATGGACGGCATGCTCCGTGAATACGCAAGAACGGGTACCTCGGGCGATGACGAATCGTTCATCGCGGCCATCAACGACGCCGTGCAGAGCAGCGTTGCGGGAGTTCAACGTGAGCGTGACTGGCCATGGCTGTTCGATCGACGCTTCTGGACGATCGCCGCGTCGATTCTGGTTGTCTGTTCGATGGCCATCGGCGGTCGGTCGTGGACGATCAACACGGCTCAGGCGGATCCGACCGAGGTTCACCTCTTCAGTCGCGGTCGAGTTTTGCCCGGCGAGCCTGCTTCCGTCAGAGTTCTTGTGCGTGACGCTCGTAATCAGAAGCCGGTTTCCGGCGCGCAGGTTCGGCTGTCAATGATTGGTGCCGACATGCAGCAGGAACTGGTCACGGCAACGACCAATTCCGACGGCATCGCTGACATCACCGCCGAACTGGAAGCCGACATGCCGGATGGCGAGTACCAGTGGCAGGCAAACGTCAGCGGCAGCACGGGCGAAGCGGAAGCCCGACAGGCAGTTTCTGTGACTCGGTCATTCCGCACGATGCTGAGTTCTGACAAACCGAAGTATCAGCCCGGCCAGATCATCCACATGCGAGCCTTATCGCTGGACACGGACACGCTGCAGCCAGCGACGGGACGATCAATCGCGTTCGCTGTTCGAGACGCCAAAGGCAACAAGGTCTTTGGCAAAGCAGCGACCACGACTGAATTCGGCATCGCGGCTGCGGACTTCAAACTGGCATCCCAGGTGAACGAAGGCAGCTACACGATCGCCGTGACGATCGGCGACACAACATCCGAACGCAATGTCTCGGTCGAACGTTACGTCCTGCCGAAATTCAAAGTGGATCTTGCCGCCGATCGCGGGTTCTACGCTCCGCGAGACATCGTCGACCTGACGCTCGATTCCAACTACACGTTTGGCAAACCCGTGCCCGGTGCCGCGGTGACGATCCGTGCCGATGAGTTCATCGAAAAGTTTCGAACGTTCCGGACGATCCAGGGAACGACCGACGCTGACGGTCGGTTTTCGGCGCAGCTCGCACTCAAGGAAGCGTTTGTCGGACAGCCTCTCAATAAGGGCGACGCATTCGTGCGGCTGGTTGCGGAAGTCACCGACGCGACCGGAGAAACTCAGCAGCAATCGCTGAAGGTCATCGTCACGGATTCGCCCATTCGAATTGAAGTCTTCCCCGAAAGCGGCGAGTTGGTTCAAAACGTTGAGAACCGACTTTACATCGTGACGACTCGCCCGGACGGATCGCCGTTGCCGGCCGTCGTTGAAACGGGACGCGGAACGAAGATCGAAACGAACGAAGTGGGCATCGGCAAGCTCAAGCTCACTCCAACGCGGACCGACATGAAGCTGACGCTGACCGCTCGCGACCCGGTGACCGGCGCCGAAAGTCGAGCGGTTCGTCAATTGCGAGTCGACCAGCGGATGGACGGACTGCTCCTGCGAACTGACCGAGCCGTCTATCGTCAGGGCGAAACTGCAAATCTGACCGTTCTGTCAGCGTCGCGAGCACGTCGCGTTTTCATTGACGCCGTTCGAAACGGACGCACGGTCACTTCGGCAACGGTCGAACTGTCCGACCGCCAGGGGACGCATGCCTTTGATCTTCCGACAGACCTCGCGGGAAGCGTCCAGTTGCAGGCGTACGCGATTCTTGAAGACGGCGACATCGTCCGTGACACAAAGTTGATCCAGGTTCACCGAGCCGACCAGCTTCAGATCGAAGCGACACTCGACGCGGAAACGTACAAGCCGGCGGAGAAGGCTCTGATTAACTTCCTGGTGACGTCAAAGAATGGTGACCCTGTCGCAGCGGCTCTCAGCCTGGCCGCCGTCGACGAAGCTGTATTCGCGATGAACGACGCGCGACCTGGACTGGAAGAAATGTACTTTCTGATCCAGGAGGAAATCCTCAAACCTCGCTATCAGTTTGTGACTCAACCGCGATCCGATTTTGTCTCGATGCCCGCAGCACAGCCAGACCGCGAGCTTGAAGAAGCTAACGTGATTCGTTTGCCCAGCGAAGCTGGCAAACCCAGTCACTGCTTGTCACCGACCTCGCCCTGTTCGTGGGGAAGAGAATTCGAATGGCAAGGGCGTCGCTGGCCAACGGCGGGGTCTGAAGGAAACCATAGAAAGCTGGTGGTTCATAGCGAAAGCGAACCTGATTCGGCGGCCTGTCGGGGTGAGCGTGCAAAAT
>JBLFXD010000244.1:0-8585 GCA_047611045.1 Planctomycetaceae bacterium
AGGACGATGTGGCTGGAATACGGACAGCCGGTGTCAACTTCGGCGGAATCCCCATTGCCACACCCTCTCTTTTGCCACCGACTTCAGTCGGTGGTGAAAGTGGCGAATGATGTCGTTGAGCCGGCTTCAGCCGGACTTCTCATCGAGTCTTTAGACATTGGTTGGTCTGGTGACCGGCTGAAGCCACAAGGAAAAGTCCGGCTGAAGCCGGCTGTGAACTAACTGGCCACGCTGTCCACCGGCTGAAGCCGGTGGCAAACCAGGAAGCGGTCGCACGATCACGGTAAGACGGGTTGGCATCGCGACGCAGCGTGCAAGACTACTTCGCGGCCTTCTGCTCCATCCTGCAAATCCGCACGTAGCCATCCCAATGGGCGGTCGCGACCTGCAGGCCGTCAGGGTGGAGCGACATATCGCGAGTCGTGTCTTTCAGCTTGAGTTTGTGGAACGGTTTCTCTTCTTCCGGTTTGAAGAACACAAGATACCCTCCTCCGCTTCCACCAGAAGCACAGACTTCTGAGCCGTCTGCGAGAAACTCAACCTGCCAACCGATTCCTTTGACACCTTCGGCAGGTTGCTTTCGGATGGACTCACCCTTCGTCCAATCGAACAGCATGACCAACGGCTCATTCACCGCACCGAGCGGATTGGTCGCTTTGTGCAGACCGGTGAATGCCAGAGTCTTGCCGTCCGGGCTTAACGCGATGTCTCGAACGCCTCCGTAGTCAACCTGCTGGCCTTTGTTGTAAGAAAACAGATCCTTGGCCTCGAAACTTCGCATCAGCTTGCCGGTCTTCGTTTCCCACTGATGGACGACTCCTTTGAGATCTCCAGACAGCAGCGTCGTTCCATCGGGATGAAAAAAGACGGAGTACACGTGCCCCTCGTGGCCGGCCAGTTCCCGGACGAGTTTTCCGTTTGCGTCCCAAAGCTTGACCAGGTGATCGTTGCCGCCGGTCGCGATGAGTGTTCCATCGAGATTCACATCGACTGATCGAACCCAACCTTTGTGAGCGACAACTTCGGTGCGCGGAGCCGGCTTATCACCGGTCACCGGCCAGAAGATAATCCGATCGTCGCAGCCGGCTGTGATGACGGTCTCCCCGTCGGGAAGAAACGCGATGTCACGAATCCAACTGTCGTGAGCGTCCCAGGCAACCTTCGATCCGTCTTCGAGATTCCACCGCTGCAGGGTGTAGTCTTCCGAACTGGTAAACAGAAACCGGCCCTTCGGATCGAAGCAGCAGGCGATCAACGGCTTGCCATGCTTCCACTCATGCGCCACGTGGGTTTGCTTTGGGTCAAGGCTCATGCCGCGGTACTTTCAGTGGCAACGGTTGTCGTAGGGCCGCACGATCAAGGCCAGTCCCTAAGGAATGGGACGAATCAGGTTCTCAATTTCCAACAACGTCATGCCCGCGCAGGCGGGCACCCAGTTTTTGTCAATCTGCTGTGAGATTCGCTGGGTTCCCGCCTGCGTGGGAATGACTGAAACTAATCATCCGTGGTTCAAATCGGGAAGTCATTTCGGGACCAATCCTAAGAAATCAGCTCACTAATTGACTCTCGCGATGGGTCAGCCATCGGTTGCTCTCGCCCACCGATGTCGAACGATCCTTGTGACTCAAGACCGACCGCCGACAGGTAAGTGTGAAACAGGTGGCCGTGATCGACTTCCCGGTCGATCACCTTGGTGCCGTTCTCATTCGTCTTGCCGATGATCGCTCCCGGCTGCACGTTCGCGCCGCCCAGGCATACTGACCATGCCGAGCCCCAGTGATCTCGCCCAAAGCGAGCGTTGATTTTCGGCGTGCGACCAAACTCGGACATCACCACGACGAGCGTTGTTTCCAGCATGCCGCGTTCATCGAGATCGTTGACCAGCGTCGAGAATGCCTGGTCAAACTCGCCCAGCTGTTCCAGGTGAAAGTTGAAATTCTCGTTGTGCGTGTCGTAGTTCGAATGCGAAACCTGCACGAACGGAATGTCGTTTTCGAGCAGCCGACGAGCCATCAGGCAGTGTTTGCCGAGGTCGAACTTGCCGTACTTTTCATGCTCAGACGCAGGCTCCTTGTCGACGTCGAACACGTCGCGTTTCTCCATCAGCTGCAGAGCCTGTTCGTAGCTCTGAGTGTAGACGTCGGTTTCTGCCGTCCGCCGCTGAAGTGAGAACCGGTCGTTGACTTTTCGCCGGAACGAGTTCCGCAACGCGTCAGCTGACTCGGTGAGATTCTTCGCTCGCTCAGAGTTTGCTGGCGGCTTACCCGTCATCCCGACGCTGGCGTACTTCGGGCCGAGATACGCGGCGTCACTGCCTCGCGAGCCGCCTGGAACTTTGATGTGGCCGGGTAGCGGATTGTCGGATCGCTCAAGAGCTTTCGCACAGACGGCTCCCAGGTGCGGATGCTCCGTTCCGGGCATCTTGTTCCGCCCGTACGTCATCTGGTAGTTACCTTTGCCGTGGTCGTTGTTCTTCGTATTGATGCTGCGGATCAGCGATAGCTTGTCCATGTGCGTCGCCGTTTTCGGCAACAGCTCGCAGATTTGCGTTCCAGGCACGGCTGTCTGGATGGCTCGGAATGGGCCGCCGGTGTCAGTTTTCGGTTTCGGATCCCAGCTCTCAAGCTGGCTTAGTCCCCCGGACATGTAGACGACCAGAACCCGCATCCCGGCTTTCTTGAGCTCCTCTGCGGCGACGGAGTTTGTCAAGGCTCCAAGACCGCCAGCAACAAAGCCGCTGGTGATTCCGCCCAGAAACTGGCGTCGCGCGATGAGATGGTCACTCGTCTGACAAGAGTAGTCGCACTTCATAATCCGATCCTTAACTGATTGTCGGAATGGTTCGGTTGTCTAACGTGTTTCGCGATTGAGTTTCGCAGGGCACATCGCCCGGCCGTACTGCAAACTCAACGGTTGAATCGAAACTCGACCGACGTCACCAGTGCCCAGGCGATTTCCTGGATGGCGGCTGACCGGTCTTCTTTGCGTTGTTCGAGGTAGTTCGTGATTTCGGCGATCTCGTCGGCACTCGGCTGGCGAGTAAAGGTGCTTACATAAAGTTCTTCGGCGAGGGCTTTTGAATCTTCCAGTTTAAGCAGTCGCCCGGTCAAATTATCACCCGACGGCGACAACCAGCTGCGGATTTCTCCGCCATTGGCAAAGAACAAAGCCTGTTCCACCGTCGCGAAGAACGCGTCCTGCGGTTGACCCTTCTGGCTACCAAACAGCGTTACAAACCTCACAACAGTCGCACTCAGCGATGTGTAGGTTGCGGCGTCTGCCGCACGACTTCGCTCCGCGACTTTCGCAGCGTCCTTCAGCTCTTCGGGTGTCAGCGGCTTGGCCTTGTTGAGCTTTGCGAGTTCCGCGGCACGCTGCCGTTCCAATTGTCCGGTTGCCTGCAGGATGCTCCACCCGAGTTGTTCCGGAGTCAGCGGTTCGACGACCGCGATGTTGAAGTGCGACGACGCCTCTTTGATGACCTTGTCCGATGATGAATCAATCGTCAGCTTCGCCTGTTTGACCTGTTCGCTGAGTTTCGCGACAGTCGCGGTCAACTCGGTTGATCGAACTTTCAGCTCGCCAGCTTTCTTCGTCGCTGCTTCAAACGCAGCCTTCGACGACGCGAGCTGTTCTTTCGACTTGACCGTGACGGATTGCTGAGCGTCCGCCCTGGCCTGCATTCCGGCGAGGTCGCTACCGATTCGTTTCTGAGCTTCCGTCAGTTTTGCGACAGCCTGAGTCAGGTCAGAGTCACCGTTCAGCGACTTGGCCGCTTCACTGGCCGCCGCGAGTGACCCACCAACCGACGTGGTCGCAAGCTGCAAACTCTTGAGCTGCGTTTGCAGACTGGCGAGCGTTGCCTCGTCGGCTGCGGCAGCGCTGGTTGCCGCTTTCATTTGTACTTCAGATGTCTGACGAACCTTCTCGGCGGCGGCGTACTCAGCCTCAATCGCCTTGCTCATCGGCGCGGCGCTGGCGAGCTGCGGCTCGACAGCGGCGAGCGATTTCTCAGCAGCATCGAGGTTAACGACAGTTTCCAGGAAGTCTGCGCGTCGTTCAGTGTGCTGAGCGACTTCCCGAGTTCTTCTAATTTCTTCCCGAAGTGCGACATGGGTGGCGCGTCTTTCACGAACCTTCGCCTCGACCGGAGCCAACGCTGCGCGAGCGGGTGAGACCGGCTTGTTAGCCTCAGCGAGTTTTGCTTCAGCAGCGGCGACGGCCTTCACCGATGCATCGAGCGTTGTTTTCAGTTTGGCCGCATCGGCTTCGAGTTTCACCGCTTTCGCATCGAGAATTTTCGTCGATGCTGCCAGCTCTTTGTCGTCAGGAATTGAAGCCAGCGCGGCCTGTGCGCTGGCAGCTGCCGCTCGAACAGCAACCGCCATGGACTGTTTCGGATCGAACTTAGTTTGGTTGGTCGCGACAGCTGCCGTCGCGGCGTCAAGTTTGCTGGCCTCGGCCTGCGCCGCGGTGACGACCTTCTGCAAAGCGGCTCGCAGCGGCTTCGCTTCGGCGAGCGACTCATCCAGTTTATCAAGAGCGGCCAATGCTTCTTCCTGTTTCGCGTCGACCTGCGCCTCGGCAGCGGTGACCTGGGCATTCAGTTCGGCCAGCACCTTGGCGGCCGATTCAGACGACGGCGACAGGTCAGCCGGCAATTGCCACGAACGTTGATAAGTTTGCGACAAAGCGATTTCACGTAGCAACGTGCCGACGTCGTAATTTGCTTTTGCAAACTCTTCGCCGAGGAGATCGAGAAGTGCGGGATTCGTCGCCGGGTTCTCGGAGTGATGCTGATCGACCGGGTGCACGAGCCCACGACCCATCATCATTGCCCAGAGCCGGTTGGCAATGTTCCGTCGAAAGAGAGGATTCGTTCCCGACGAAATCAACTCGGCCATTCTGTCTCGCCGGCTGAACTTCGGGACGGGCCGAACATTCTTCGCAGGTCGAATGCTGTACTCATCACCGATCGCGAAAACAGGTTCAACGATCTCTACTTCGCCAGGAAGTCGCGGAGAGGTTACCGCTTCGCGTTCAGTGAAAACGGACTTGAATTCCGACTGGCCGCGGACAGTTTCACCAATGAGTGCCGGCTTCTTTGCATCCGGGCGAAAGACTGCCAGTTGATTTACAAACGCAAATGTTCCGAAGTAATCGGTCTGATGGTAGTCATCGATCAGCGGGTGATCGTGGCACTGGGCGCACTGCAGATCGATCCCCAGAAACATCCGCCCGATCTCTCGCGTCATCAGATTCGGCTCGACCTCCCGCTCGAGGAAGAATGCCGACGCCGCTCGCTGCTTCTCGTCCGTCCCGTCTGCTGACAACAGGCTGTGAACGAGTTCGTTGTACGGTTTCTTCTGCTGAAAGAACTCCTGCAACCACGCACGAAATTCGATACTCTTGACATGCTTGTCGCCGCGCCGCTCCATGAGCATGACGTCGAACACGACCGCCAAGTGCCGGTGGAAGTCGGGACTCGACATCAAGCGGTCGATCGCTTGCGAGCGTTTTTCCGGAGACGTGTCAGCAAGAAACTTTCGCGATTCGACAACCGATGGAATTCGCCCGGTCAGGTCAAGAGTGACTCGTCGCAGGAATGTGAGCTCGTCAACAACGCCCCCGCGCGGACCGACAGCTACCTGGTCGGACAGTTGATCAATCCGAGCATGCAGCGAGTCATCGGCGACGGCGCGAGAAGTCGACCCCAGCGCGAACCATGCTGACAACACAAGCGTCAAGGCAAGGCGCGTTAGTATGCGAGGATTAGCTCCGGCAATGCTGAACATGGCGTGTGCTCGGAAGGAAGGAGTGAGGCGGGTGCAGGAGGGAAGTGTGTTCCTGCAAATCTCGGGTGGGGCATCGAAGGCTGGAGATCAATCAGAAACTACCGATACGTTACCCACCAGAGATCGCAACCGTCAATTTGTCTTTGCATTTCCACCCACGAACACACCGATTCATCCCGCATAAACCGGTACCGCAGGTCAAAGCGACGGACCCGAACGAAGAGTTGAAGTGCCTCGCCAATCCGACTAAAACGACACCCTCAAAGGGCGATTAACTCAGCGGCTAGAGTGCCATCTTCACACGGTGGAAGTCACTGGTTCGATTCCAGTATCGCCCACTCTGACAACAGGAACGGAGCAGAACCGATCAGCTCCATCAGGAAAAGCCTCAGCTTTGCTGGGGCTTTCTTCGTTTCTGGGTAGTTCTGTTCTCTTCGATGCCGGCAGGTGCTGAGGTACTTTGTGAGATACTTTTTCCGGCGAGTGAGATACTTTTTCGGCTCCTGCCTCAAAATCCTCGTCGGTGACTTGCAGGTAATGCTTTAGAGCGACCTTGGGGCTATTCCCAAGCCATGCACAGACGACGTGAACGGGATGCTTACGAGTCAGCTCTGTCTGTCTGGTCGACCGGAGATTCTGGAACAGCTTCGGATACTGCTCAACGGCGGCGAAATGCAGGATTCGCTTGTACTGAGCAATGAGTCCTCGGTGAGTCATGCCGTGACGCTTGGAAATGACAAATTCTTGTCCGTCAGCAGCCAGTTCGAAACTCTCACGAAGATACGGCAGCAGCTCCGGGAAGATCGGACAGTATCTCGTCTGATCGGTCTTCGGAGCATAGATTCGAAATCGAGCCTTGTCCCAAAGGATGTCTTCCCATCTAAGGCCCAAGACTTCTGTTGGACAGCGAAGTCCTCCAAACCTCATCAGAGCAAAGATCAGTCTCCATTCAGAGTCCGGACAGGTCGCGAAAATTCTCTCTGACAGCTCAACCTCTACAAAGAACTGCCTCTTGGGATCGCTGCCTCCGACAGTTGTCTTCTGATCCGCAAACGGGTTCTCCGCGATCAACTTGTGCCGTGCCGCCCACGTAAAGAACTGCTTAGCAATTCCGAGATATCTTCTTCGACTGTTGGCGGCTGTTCCCTTCGACTTCAAATACTCACTGAAGTCGTCAGCATCCCCAGCCGTCACTTCGATAAGTGGCTTCCCTTTCCCAAAGTAAGCCAGCAAGTGATTCGTCACCGTCGTCCATCTGGCTACTGTCGCCTCAGCTACTCCACTCCTACTCGCAACGTAGTCTGAAATGAGACGTTCAACTGTCTGGCTGACAATCTTCTCACGAGCTGTAGCAAGGCCACAGGTAACCAGTTTTTTGTAGAGCTTGTCGGGAACTTCCCGGAGCCACTTCGAAACTTCCCTATCCGGGATCGTGTTGCTCTCGACAGAGTGAGCCAACTTTTCGATGTAGCTCAGCACTGTTTCAGCTTGGCGTTTCGTGAGCTTCTTCCCCAGATAGATCGTACGCCGCTCTCCATTCGGGCAAACCAATTGAATCTTCGGTCCCTTAGTCGTTTGGGTAAGACTAGCCATTCTGAACAAACTCCTTCACCGCTGAGGCTGAGAATCGAACGCTTCTTCCGAGTCCCTTCACTCTCCTTGGGAATCGGGGCTCCTTCATCAGATTCGTGACGTGTCTTTCGCTGATTTTAAATAGATCGGCGATATCTTTCTTTGACAGCAAGCCTACGTCATTCCAACGCTGGTCTCGGTCCGTACACGCTTGGGCCGCTCTGCTATCGAGCACAATTTTATCATCATTTTCATTCATAAGTAATGTTCCTTTTGAGTAAATCACAAACATAAACAGCAAACAAAAACCCGGCATCGGGAATCCCCACGTGCCGGGCTCAAACAAAATACAACGCCGGAGAAAACCAGCCTGCAAATCCTCATTCTCTAGCTCACATTTTTACTGCTCTTCATTGAACCTCCTTTCCAGTCTTTCGCACAACTCGGCCCGCTGTTTCAGCACTTCCACATCTCTCAAAATTCGCGTTCTGTGCTCTCGGAGTTCGCCCACAAGTTCTGATAAGTCGATCGTCCCAACAGCACAGCGGCAATCAACATAGTCTGCGTAATCACGAGCCCATCCAGCTCTCGCATCGTGATAGCCAACAGCGGTCCACTCTTCGGTCAAGCATTGCCGCACGCAATCGTCGTGATGATCACCGATATCCAAAAGTGCTTTCCGTAGGTTCTCGCCCTCTTCGGGGCACAGCTTGATCATTTCACATCCCATAAATAGTTCTCCTTCAGGTAAGTAAATAAAAAGAGCCTCTCCAGAACATTCTGGGAGGCCAGTACCAACACTCAGTCATCGCTCAATCTCATCACATCATCGGTCACTCTCCTTTCTGTGGTCTCAACATTGGTTGCCCTGATTTCATCGAAATCAAGGGGTGAGTATTGTTTGTTCACCTTTGTAGTGCGAGCCGGGAGACGTGAGGCGGCGGGCCTACATTCACGGCAGAACAAAGAAAACAGGGCAGTCATACTCAAACAAGCAAGAGAAGCTCACCCTATTGAAGGCAAGGACTACTTGGAGTGCTGCGTAGTCGCCTTGTGCTCGCAAGTGCACCGGCAACTTGGCAATGCACTGGTCTACTCAATGTGAGTTAGAATGTCAGCCCCATAGAGTTTCCGGAGATGTCCGCTGAATAGTTGAAAAGAGTGACGGTTTCCCCTGCAGGAGATAGTCTCCTGCTGTCATTTTTCAGAAATCTGAAA
>JBLFXD010000245.1:0-8561 GCA_047611045.1 Planctomycetaceae bacterium
GTTCGATCATTTCTGCGACGAGCTGGTCATTTGCTGCTTCGAGTTCCGCCGTGCGCTCGACGACGCGGCGTTCGAGTTCTTCGTTGAAAGTTTCGAGTTCTTCCTCGCGAAGCTTCCGCTCCGTGCAGTCAATGATGGTCGATTGGATCGCCGGTCCACCGTCCCAGTCGACGACGCGGACGTTGTTTTCCAACCAGACGGTCGTACCGTTTTTTCTCAGCCCCTGGTATTCGTAACGGGTTGGTACCGACTCGCCGGCCATTCGAGCTTCACGATAACGCTGCAACCGTTCGTGTTCTTCGGGGGCGGCGAATTGCAGCGTTGAGCTGGCTTCGTGCACTTCCGCGGCCGAGTAGCCAAAGATCTGAGACCAGGCACCGTTAACAAACAGCGGCTTGTCGTCGCGGTGGATCAGGATTCCCTGGATAGATCCTTCGACCAGATTACGAAAGCGGCGTTCGCTGGCTTCCACGGCGAGTCTTGCCCGTACTCGTTCGGTCACGTTTTCGACCAGCGTCATGCGGTAGGCCGTCTCGCCATTGCCGTCGAAAATCCAATGAGCTGACAAGCGCACCCACACAATGCCGCCGTCTCTGCGAACGTATTTTTTCCGGACGGTGAAGTTTGCAAACTCGTCAGCCGTCGTATCAGGCTGCGGACCGTCTGATTTGAGATCTTCAGGAAGAGTGAGTTCGGTGGTTGTCCTGGTCAGCAACTCTTCTTCAGTGAAGCCGATCATCTCACAGAAGGCGCGATTAACCCGAATGAAGTGCAGGTCTCGATCGACGAACGTAACCCCGATCGGCCCGTCTTCGAATCCGCTGCGAAAGTGTGCCTCGCTCAGCAGTAGCGCCTGCTCTGCTTTCTTGCGACGCGAGATGTCAATCACCGTTGCCTGAATCGCCGGCTCGCCGCACCACACTATCTGCTGGACGAGGTTCTCCAACCAGAACACGGTTCCGTCAGCTCGGACACCTCGATACTCGTATTGAGTCGGCGCAGACTCGCCTCGCATCCGCTGTTGCATGTAGCTGAGAATTCGCGGGCGCTCAGACTCGTGGATCAACGGTAAAACGTCGTCCATCATGAGGACGTCGTCGACAGTCAACCCGTGCAGACGTGCCCAGGCCGGGTTGGCGTACAGCGGCTTCTGATCGCGATGGATGAGGATCCCCTCGATCGCTCCTTCGACGATGGCACGAAACATCGTGTCGTCCGGAGACTGTTGAGGGGTTGCCGAGTTGGAAGACTGGTCAGCCATGCGTCAACCGATTCCACCGCGCGGTTAAAGTGCCGGCAGTTTTCTTTGCCGGATGCAATTCAGATTAACCGTTCACGTTCCGTTTGCAGAGCCGCAATTTTGGAAGTTTCAGGAGATCACCGAATGATTGCCGCAGCGTGCCGAGTTTCTCGGCCGGTCAGTCGACGATGAGCCGAGAGGTCATCGCTGCTCAATCCTGCTTTTCTGCGAGCAGCTTACTGACAGCACCCATCAGGACACCTTCAACCGACGGAGCGACTCTCGATGCTCTTTCGCTGGCTTCGTAGCCGCCCTGGCTGTACGCAACCTCGGTCCCGATGTAACCGGGCGAGTAGTCACCGTAGGCGGCCATCGCGACGAACAGGTCTGGTCGAAGTTTCTGAGCGGCAAGCTGATACTCGACGAACAATTCGCCCGGCATGTGCAGGACGCGCGATTTTTTCAGCGTCAGGCAGGAGATGTCGATCGTTTCCTGATTGTTGCACCGTCGCAGCCAGAGCAGATGCTTGGCCGCGAACCATCGGTCGACTGGCTTGGCTTCTTTGTCCGTCGCGGTCTTCAGCAAGGATGACTCCACTAGGTGAGGGGCCACTGGCAGAACGACTGGCTCTGTCGACCACGCGACTTCGTCGCTCGTAATGGGTGACTTCGTGGTCGCGTTCCAGGCTGCCTTCATGCCGGCGGCGACTTTGTCGGCGAGCACCTGCCGGTTCTCTTTTGCACCGTCGTTCCACTTACCGGCACCAATGTTCCCTCCAGCACCGTTGAAATGCACGTGTGGAACCTTCGTCGCTGCCTGTCGAGAATTTCTGGCAAGACCGGGGAAGTCGGGGTTCGCCATACCGGTGCGGTAGTAACTCTGAGGATGGCAGGCGTAGTAGCTCAGAGCCGCCAGCGGTTCGTCGCCGTTCCAGAAACTGACCATCTTCAGCTGAGGGTCGATCGTGCCGACCGGCATTGCTCTCAGCTTTGGATCGCGAGTCGCCGTGTAACGCGTGAATTTCACCTTGCCATCTTCGCCGAGTATTCGTCGGTTGGAAGCGACGTCGTTGACGGTCCCAACTCCGAGGCCGAGATGCGTGACCGGCTTCGCACCCGCTATCGAGTTTTTGATGGCGACCGACGCTCGTTGAACAACGTCCCTGGCAAAAGCGTCGTCGAAACCT
Organism: Planctomycetaceae bacterium; assembly: GCA_047611045.1. Taxonomy (GTDB): domain Bacteria; phylum Planctomycetota; class Planctomycetia; order Planctomycetales; family Planctomycetaceae; genus JABMPE01. Next base: position 2,428 of record JBLFXD010000245.1, read on the forward strand.
GAGTTCTCAAGGCCGGCGTCTCGGAGTAATTCTTCAACGGCGAAGTCACACCGCGGCGCGTCGTGCTGGTGCAACGTGTGAACGGCGACGCGCTGCGGAATCGTTCCTGCGGCTTTGGCGAGGCTTTCTTTGAAGACGATCTGTCCGCCCGATCCGATTCCAATCCAATCGACAGCGCAGAGCACAATCGGCTGCCCGGCTCCGATCAGGACGACACCCCGACAACTCAAGGGAGTCTGCACACCGATGGCCGGATCGTAAGCGAGGTTTGTACCGACGGGTGGCGAGGCGTCGACGTCGAAAGTTGCCAGCTTCAATTCGGCCTGGCCGGTTCTGGAGAAGCAGCAGACAGAAACGGACAGCGCGGCAGCGATCAAAAGTCTTCGCATCTCGGAGTCTCCACGTCAAAGTTGAGGGCGAGCGGGTTCGAAGTCAGTGGGGCTGCCATATCATGCGCCAGGCTGACTCGTCGGGTGAACCGTCCGCAGAAACTTTTCGTAGCCGAGCGGTGCCTTGAAGGCGTGACCCGTTCAGGCGGACGGACACGATGCCATCTTCTGACACGAGCCATTCGAAGTCGCCGCGATCGACTCTTTGCACGGAGCCTCGGTTACTACTGACCGGGCCCTCATAGTCGAGATAAGCGACTCGATGGTCAGGCAACGACACGGCTGCGATCTCACAGGCCTCGGTGGGAATTCGATCAAGCCGCCACGTGAGCAAAGCCTCGCCTCGTTCGAGCATGAAGTCCCAGTGAAGTTCCGGGTGATCATGTTCGAGCAGCACGAACCGCGGCATGAGTCGATGCTCACTACAGGTTGAAACGTGAGCCGACGGCGCTAGCCGCGGGCCTGAGTTGTGCGGCGTCTTGCCGCCCGACGCTAGCGCGTTCGGCTCAGTCCTCTTTAAACGCTGAGGTACGCGCCGCCCGAAGCGGCTACAGCAACGTCTCAAGCAGCAGTCGCAGTTTGCGCATTTCCAACGCCAGTGTTTCATGGTCCAGCTGCGTGCAATCAAAGTCGACCGACAGAGCTCGGCGATAATCTTCTCGTTCGAGCAGCTGCATGATTCGAGCGTAATCGACTTCGCCCAGACCAACCTGCACCTGCACCTGCTTGTCGGTGCTGTCTCGAAGGAGCGTGTGGTAGACGTGAGGAAAAACCTGGTCCCACGACTGGTTGCTGTGCACTCCGCAAATGTAATAACTCGGGTCGAGCGAGAGGCCCAGACCTCGCACTGACTGGCAGAGTTCGACGGCGGTGTGTGGGTCTTCGGTCAGCTGTCCGCCTTTGGTGTGAATCGAGATCAGAATTCCGGCTTCGTTGCCGATCGCGACGAACTGTTTGAGCCGGTCGATCTCTGAATTGAACGGTGTCCCGATGGGCGATGACGGAATCGTGATCTGAGTCACTCGAAGCAGCTTGGCTGTCGCGCAGAGACCTTTCATGGTCTCGGTGTCGATGTCGTGGGCGACCGTGAAGGCCACCGGCGTCAGTCGGCTGAGGTCTCGATACCGCAGAACGAAAGCCTCGGGGTCACCGGCGACTTCAGAAGGCTTAAGGTGGTTTGAGGACTCGTCGAGCCAAATGTCGATCCGATCATATTCCAGATGGACGATGTGCTCGCAGGCTTCTTCAAACTTGAGATTCGAGAAGCATCGAGAAGATGCAGCAATAAACACAGCGCCACTCCCTTGATTTCGTGCTCGCCCGGCGATGATTGTGCCGCCGCGAAGACTCCGTGACCGACGCCACAGACCAGACTTTCAGCCGATCAACGGGTGCTCCTCGGAAACTCTATCCCAAGTGGTAAGCAGCAGTTACGACAACGACAGCAGATCCGTCCGCCGCCTGACTGAAAGGTGGGTGGTAATCTACTGAGAATGGGGTGGAGCTGCAATATCGGTGGACTTTCACGGTTAATCCGGTTGTCCGCCTTGCACCGATTCTCCGAATTTCGCAGCCCACATGGTCGATAAGTCCCTTTGAGCAGCGAGATGTCGATCAGTCAGCCAATCACGCAGCGTTCGGATTGGCGACTTTATCGAGAAGCTATTTCGCCGCCGCACGGAAGCACGAATCAACTTTGCCTCGCCGCGTGACATCATCCCGGGCAGGCAAGTTTCCAGAGACATGGAGAGGGAATTCCAATGAAACGTTCCATCGCTTTATTTGTCTGTAGCAGCCTGGTCATGGCATCGATCGGTTGTAGCCAGAACATGGGCACCGTACGAGGCCAGGCTCCCGGTCAGTCTCCCGGTCAGTCTCCGGGACAGTCTCCGGGACAGTCTCCGGGACAGTCTCCGGGACAGCATCAGCAGAACCCGTATCAGATGGCGGCGAACGGTGGCGGCACAGACATGCGAATCGCCGGGCCTAAGCCGGGCGTGCAATATTGGGACGGGCCGGCTCACGATCCGAATCAGTTCAGCTCGGCCGACTGCCCGACGTGCCCTCATGGGAATGGCTGCCCCGTCTGCCCGCAGACACGCGGCTTTGATTCCTGGCGACCGACGCACCATCACACCTGGGAATACAACGCTCCCAAAGGTTTGACCTACCCGGCCCAGAACCAGCCACCCGCGACCGTGCAGTACCCTTACTACACGATCAAAGGCCCGAGCGACTTCTTCATGAAGTAAGCCGATCGGCGACGAAGCTCGCACGCTGAATCAGAACCAAAGAAACCGGCCATCGAGGGACTTGCTCTTCCGATGGCCGGTTTTGTTTTTCGATCTTGTTCCGAAACTACTTCGCCATAGCCGCAGCAGCTTCGACGAGCGTTCTGACCATGCAGCCGGTGGCTCCGCCTTCGCGGTGGGACGAATTGCTCGACGCGAATGACGGGCCGGCAATGTCGAGGTGTACCCAGGGAGTTCCATCGACGAACTTCTCGAGGAATTTCGCGGCGGAAATCGCGCCGCCCCATCGGCCACCGATATTGCGGCAGTCGGCGACGTCGCTTTTCAGCAGTTCTCCGAAATGATCGAACATCGGCAGCTGCCAGATGTCCTCTCCCACGGTCGCTGCGGCGTTGGTGATGGAGGCGCACCAGTCCTGATCGTTGGTGAAGGCTCCGGTGACTTCTTCGCCGAGCGCGACCACGCAGGCTCCCGTCAAAGTCGCAAGGTCAACGATTTTGTCAGCCCCTTGATCGACGGCGTAATTCAGCACGTCGGCCAGCACGAGCCGACCTTCCGCGTCTGTATTTTGAACTTCGATCGTGACTCCATTGCGAGCGGTCAGGATGTCGCCCAGCTTGTACGACGATCCGCTGATCATATTTTCGACAAGGCCCATGTAGCCGACAACGTTGACTGGCAACTTCAAACGAGCGATTGCGGCGACGGCTCCGAGCGCTGTGGCGGCACCGGCCATGTCGCACTTCATCGTGATCATGCCGTCGGACGTCTTGATCGACAGTCCGCCGCTGTCAAAAGTGACGCCCTTTCCGACGATCGCCAGTGTGGGAGCATCCTCGCCAGCGCCTTCGTAACTGACAGCGACGACGCGCGGTCCGCGATTGCTGCTGCTTCCTTGAGAAACTGCCAGCAACGCGCCCATCTTTTCGGCTTCGAGGTCGGACTGAACCAGCACGTCGACCTTGAGGCCGAGGTCTGCCGCGACCGTCTGTGCTCGCTTGGCAAACGATTCGGGATAGATCATCTGCGGCGGCAGATTGACCAGCTCGCGGGTCAGGTTGATGGATTCTCCCAGGATGATCCCTCGCTCAACAGCGGCAGCGACTTCGGCATCGTCGCTGTCGGCCACGACGATCGATGCGGCTGACAGAGCGAAGTGGCCGGGCTCGGATTTCAGCGAGTCCTGCCCGATCGAGCCGATGACGATTGCCGTCGCCGCAGTTTCCACCGCTGCCGAGATTCCAATCTGGCTGACGGCTGCACCGTCCAGACAAATCGCTGCCGAGACGTCGTCTTTCGACGACACCTTGCGAACGGCAGACATCATCGCTTTGTCAAAACGGGCACGAGTCAACTCGTCCTGCTTGCCGAGGCCGACGAAAAGAACTCGATCGGCAGCAACTTCGGGGGCGTCGTGCAAAGGCAACAGTTCGGCGAGTTTGCCTTTGAGATCGCCCGCTTCAATCAGCCGCGAAACCGTGCCGCCCAACGCGGTGTCGAGTTCCCCCAGCGGCCCCGAAAGATCCGGCGACTCGGTGAGCCCGACGATCAGCCAGTTGCACTCAACTTCATTCCACGATCCGCCGCTTGTTGAAATATCCATCCGTGAACTCCGCTTCTTATAATCTAATAATCCATAAAGACCGAGCAGTCCTGCAGCACCCGACAGTTTGCGTAGGGTATGTCAAGCGCAGCGCCGGCGTACCAGCATCATTGCCCGCAGCGGCTTCAGCAATGGTACGCCGGCGCTGCGCTTGACATACCCTACTCTCGTGGAGTTGACGTCGTCGTGCTTCGCCTCGCCAATCCACATCGCCAATCCACATCGCCGAATCGTGGCGGCTGATTGTGGATTGTCAATCAGCGTCAGCTGAAAGCGTACATCGGGCGTTTTCAGAGATCGTTAAGAAGCGGTCGCGGATCAGAATTCGATTTCGAGTTTCTGATCTTCGTCCAGCATCCGCGACCTGACGTGGATGGTGTCTCGGACCAAGCTCGCTGCCTTTTTGACCGGGATCATGACCTGCACGTGGTTTTTGATGACGCGGAGGCGGGATGATGATCGCAGTTCGACAATCTGCCCACTTCGTTCCGTCCTCGCACCATACTCGCGATGAGTCGGATCGAACGGCAGGTGCTGCACGTAATTGTCCGAGCCTTCGACTTTGCCCGATAGGTCAGAGATGCGATAAAGTCGTGTTTTCTCTGGCAGCTTGATCCGGATTACAATCATGTAGTCTTTATCCGGCTCCGGGTCCTCGGGCACTGTCCACGCGCTGAAGCTGCCTTTGCTGACAACTTTGCCGCCTTCGGGCATGCTGAACATGAAGCCGAAGCCTTCGTCCGTGTCGCCGCCTTCGCCATTGTTTCCCGCATTGCTCGCCGTGCTGTCGAGCAGGCTGGCGCTGATCTCGGCCTCGGCATCGGTGATTGGGATCTTTGTCAGCTGCGGAAGCTGGTTCTCTGAACTGCCGGTCGGTTCGACGGTCAGATCCATGATCTCGGTAAACTCGATCGGCATCGCGTCGACTTCGGTGATAGTCGTCGAGATCGACTGATTGTCGTCGTTGATGTGGTAAACGATGGCCGACATCGCCCCGAGCATGATCGTGTGGAAGATCACCGAAACTCCGTATCCACACGTCGCGTTGCTGATTAGCCAGAGCATTGCGAGCTTCTTCCAGTCTTTTTTCCAATCGAGCTGCTCAGGCTCATCGTCGCTGGCTTGGATCAATGCGGCTTCCGGCTGTCGCCCTTCTTTGTCGCCGCGTTTTTTCCGTTTGCGCTGACGAGAAATGGACTGCTCGGAAACTGTCGAACTTTGCGTGCTGATCGGGGGATGCTCGATTCGTTCTGAATCCGGCTCGACAGATTCTTCCGACTTTGCTTTGAACCATGGGGGTGGCTCGGCTTCGCCTGACGTCGCCCCGTTTTCGGACGAGCCTGCAGCGCCGTCGGACTCCCACACATCGTCGTCACCGGTGAATTCGGCGAACTCGATAGAATCGTCATCGTCGCCCGCCGACCGGTCGTCGGTCTGAAGCTTCGTCGGGGCGGCTGGGCGATGAGTCATCAAGTTTTCCTGAATCAGCTCGGGGCTGTGCAAATCTGAGAGAACCAGACGTTGATGATGTCTTAACTTCGTAATATTCCTGCTTTATGAACAATGTCGCGTTACGTGAGTTTCGGTCGCAGACGGTAGTCGGTCAAAGGCTACCAGTCAGTTCAGTACGAGAAAAGCCGCTGAATTCAACAGCGGGACCGACTGAGCGGCTCGAACGGAACACCTTGCCCGCTCATTTTATTTCGATCGACCCTGCTGATTCCGGACAACCGCGTCCAGAATACACCTCGCCGAAACAGACATCCGTTGACCGGTGCGGCTGGCGCGGGTAATTTCAAACAGATCAACGAACGTTGAATTCATCGGTCGATGCAATGTTCAGCGTCCGTTCCCACCTCCGGAGACCTACCATGCTGACCATCCTCGGCC
>JBLFXD010000246.1:0-8547 GCA_047611045.1 Planctomycetaceae bacterium
TGTTTCGTGTGTTTCGTGTGTTTCGTGTGTTTCGTGTGTTTCGTGTGTTTCGTGTGTTTCGTGTGTTTCGTGTGTTTCGTGTGTTTCGTGTGTTTCGTGGTTAGCCTCCGTTTGGTGCGTCGAAGTTGAATGCGGAAGTCGTTTCAGGCGGCGTGATTCGTATTTCTCACAATTTAATCAGTTTTGGTTGTGAATAATGCCGACGGCTTCTACTATCTGACTCGATTGAGTTGTTTCCCGGTTTCCAGCCCTTGTTCTGTTTTCGGAAATGTTCGCATGCGACTCGCGATCGATCCAAATGATCAGAACTTTCTTGAACAAATTCACCGCATGTGCGGAGGGACGATTCAGGAGATCTGCGAAGCTGCTGGCGTAACGGCAACGGCGGTTCGACAGCGTCTGGGGCGGCTGGAAGCTCAAGGGCTGGTGATTCACGAAGTCGTTCGGGCTGGACGAGGCCGTCCTCATCACGTCTTTCGAGTCAGTGACGAGGGCCTGCGGCATCTCGGCGAAAACTACCGCGATCTCGCGCTGATACTGTGGCGGTCGATTCATCGGATTGAGGACGAGGCTGCCAGAAGTGCGGTTCTGCGGAACGTTCAGGACGAATTTGTACGTCAGTATGGCCGAGTGGCTCCGGAAGGTCCGATTCGCGACCGGATGGTCCAGCTTCAGCAAGAGCTGGCGAGTAACGGCTACGACGTTGAAATCGGGGAAGGCGACTTGCCGATTCTCAGAGAAAACAGTTGCCCGTATCAGGATTTGGCCTCGGTTGACCCTTCCATCTGTGAAATGGAAGCAGACGTCTACAGTCGGATTTTGAATGCGGATGTGTCGCTGACTCAGTGTTGTCTTGACGGTCACTCGAGCTGCGAGTTTCACGTGAAGGAGCTGACCAGTACCGAGTCTGATAGTTGACGGCGAGGCCGGTTCGGTCCTCATCGCAGAGAAGATATTTTCAAGACAGGGAATCGCGTTAAATCCAGACTGTCGTAGCGGTTGAAAGGCTGGTTTCGGGCGTTATCGTTTCCGCCCGTAGCTGTCTGCTGGTGGGGCAGGCTTCTGGTGAACACGAGATTGGACATTCGATCTTGAAGCGGCGGAAGTGGCAGCAGGAAGCTGTGATGGTAAGCCGCGATTGACGGCGAGTGTTCAAGGAAACTCAAGGACAGGCGAGAAGACATGACGTGGATTGAAGGACGATTTGAAGAAAACGTTGTGCTGTCGACTCTTGAGCAGGGCATGAACTGGGCGAAGGAGTCCAGTGTCTGGCCGCTGACTTTCGGTCTGGCGTGCTGTGCGATCGAGATGATGGCGACTGGAGCCAGTCGTTACGACCTGGACCGATTCGGTGCCGGAGCGTTTCGTGCCAGCCCGCGTCAGGCAGACCTGATGATTGTCGCCGGTACGGTGACTTTCAAAATGGCCAGCCGGGTTCGTCGTCTTTACGAACAGATGCCTGATCCGAAATACGTCATTGCGATGGGTGCTTGCACCGTTGGTGGCGGCCCCTATTTCAAACACGGTTATCACGTTGTGAAAGGAGTCGACCTGGTTGTTCCGGTTGACGTTTATGTTCCAGGCTGTCCTCCACGACCGGAAGCGCTCCTGGAAGGCATCATGCGGATTCAGGATAAGATCAAAGCTCGCAAGCTGGGCAAAGGCGTTGCAACGACGGTGCCTGTGCCACTTCAGCAGGGCGTCGCGGCGATTCCTGAAATTCCAGCAGCGCTCGACGTTTAAGTTTCAAAGCAGAAGCTGATTTCAGAGTAGATACAGGACTTCGACTCGGCGTTCAGGATGAGTGCCGAGGCGATTCGAAGTCTAAAACGATCGACTATCAGAAGACTTTCCCACCTTGCGGCGATTTGTCATGGATCGACTGACGCCGAACTTCTTGTACCGGAACGCGAAACTGAATTTCGCTCCTGAACCTCTCGATTGTGACGAGGTCTTGTGAGGCGAAGTTCGAGCTTCCGTTCCAGAGAAAACAGGCAGTGACACGGCATGGCGACACTTAAAATTACCGATTTGCAGGTCTCGGTTGAGGACAAGCCCATTCTTAAGGGCGTCAATCTGGAGATCAAAGCAGGCGAGATTCACGCTCTGATGGGGCCTAACGGCTCCGGCAAGAGCACGCTGGCTTACGCTCTCGCCGGGCATCCCAAGTACGAGATCACCGGCGGTACGATCGAGATCGACGGGACCAACGTCACGGAACTCGACGCAAACGAACGAGCACGTCTCGGAATGTTCCTGGCATTTCAGTATCCGGTGACGATTCCTGGTGTTCGAGTCGCCGACTTCCTGCGTCATGCCGTCACAAATCGTCGTGACCCAGAACGCAAAGAAGGCGAGAGTCTGATGCCGATGCGTGACTTCCGCAAGGAACTCAAGGCACGTATGGAAGAGCTGGGCATGGACACGGAATTCGCTCGCCGATACCTCAACGACGGGTTCTCCGGCGGTGAGAAGAAGCGAATGGAAATCTTGCAGATGGCAATGCTGAAGCCGAAGTTCGCGATCCTCGACGAAACAGACAGCGGGCTCGACAGCGATGCCGTGAAAGTTGTCAGCGAAGGTGTAAATCGCCTTGCCGGTCCAGAAATGGGCGTGCTGATTATCACTCACCATGAACGACTGCTCGAGTTCAACAAACCGCAGTTCACGCACGTTATGCTGGCAGGGAAAATCGTCGAAACTGGCGATGCCAGTCTGGCGGCTGAACTTCACGCCAACGGCTATGCAATGATTCGAGAACGACATCCTGAAGCAGCGGCTGAACAGTCGTCCGAGCAGGAAGAGTCACTCGCCAGCGTGTAGGTCTTTCACCTTTCACTTGATCCAATTGGATGAAGATTCAAGTAAGGTCAGGTCGGGCCAGTTCTGACCGAAACTCCTTCGAGGAGATGCAAACGATGTCGACAGAAACACCTTCAAAAACTGATCCGTCACTTGGTGATTACCAGTACGGGTTTCACGATTCGACGGATAACTACGTTTTCAAGAGCCGCAAGGGCTTGGACGAAGAGATCGTTCGCCAGATTTCCGGAATTAAGAACGAGCCGCAGTGGATGCTCGACTTTCGCCTGAACGCTCTCGAAATCTTCTTCTCTCGACCGGCGCCGCAATGGGGCGCCGATGTCGAACAGATCGACTTCCAGGACATCTACTACTACATGAAGGCGTCGGACAAACAGGAAAAGAGCTGGGACGATGTCCCGGAAGATATCCGCAAGACGTACGATCGTCTGGGAATACCCGAAGCCGAGAAGCAATACCTGGCCGGCGTGAAAGCTCAGTACGATTCAGAAGTCGTCTACGGCAGCCTGCAGGAAGACCTTGAGAAGCAAGGCGTCCTCTTCACTGATACAGACTCCGCCCTGCGAGAGTATCCGGAGATCTTCCGCGAATACTTCGGGACGATCATCCCGTCCGCAGACAACAAATTCGCGGCTCTGAATTCCGCCGTCTGGTCAGGTGGATCGTTTATCTACGTGCCACCGGGGGTGCATATCGAGTTTCCGCTGCAGGCCTATTTTCGGATCAACTCCGAGAACATGGGGCAGTTCGAACGGACTCTGATCATCATCGACGAAGGTGCATCGGCTCATTATGTGGAAGGTTGCACGGCTCCTTCATGGACGGCAGAAAGCCTGCATTCGGCCGTTGTTGAAATCGTCGTGAAGCGAAACGGTCGCTTCCGATACACTACGATTCAGAACTGGGCGAACAACGTCTATAACTTGGTGACCAAACGAGCCATGGCTTATGGCGACTCGCTGATGGAATGGGTCGACGGAAATCTCGGTTCGAAGATCACGATGAAATATCCGTCCATCTATCTGATGGAGCCAGGTGCCCGCGGGGAGACACTTTCGATCGCGTTTGCGAACAGCGGACAGCATCAGGATGCCGGAGCCAAAATGGTTCACTGTGCTCCCAACACCTCGAGCCGCGTCGTCTCCAAGAGTATCTCCAAGGGTGGTGGTCGAGCGGGTTACCGCGGACTGGCAAAGGTCGTCAAAGGAGCACACAACTGCAAATCCAGTGTGGTTTGCGACGCGTTGATCCTCGATCCTGAAAGCCGCAGCGACACCTATCCGTACATCGAAGTTGAAGAAGACGATGTCACCATGGAGCACGAAGCCAGCGTCTCGAAGATTGCTGAAGAGCAACTCTTCTACCTGATGAGCCGTGGTCTGACGGAAGCTGAAGCGTCGGCAATGATTGTGACGGGCTTTATCGAACCGCTCGTCAAAGAGCTGCCGATGGAGTACGCAGTCGAAATGAACAAACTGATCGAACTGCAGATGGAAGGCAGCGTCGGCTGATCGCGTTTCGGATCGAAGGTGCTGCGAAATGCGTTTCAGCCTGAACCACGAATAGACACTGATTCACACAAATTAGTCCGACGACATATTCGTTTCGATTTGTGTTAATTAGTGGGTCCCTGCCGATCATGAATTCTCAACTGAATTCACGCAGAGTCTTCGCTTTTTGAGATTGCAATCACTGATATGAGCACTGCATCAATACCAGAGTCGTCTCTTGCTGCCGGGTTTACGCCTGAAGTCTTCGAAGAGTTTCTGCAGACCCGCGATGAGCCCGAATGGGTAACGCAGGCCCGCCGGGACGCGTTCGAACTTTACCAGGAAAAGCTGGCCGAGCCGCTTGACCAGGAAGAGTGGAAACGGGTTGACTTGCGTGCATTTCGTCCAGGCAAGTTTCAGTTGCAGGGAGCTCCGGCTGAAGTTGGCGACGTCGGGACGTTGATGCAGAACGGGGCAGCGTTCGCAGGTTCGGTCGTTCACGTCGATGGCCACTGTGTCAGCCAGACTGTTTCTGACGATCTGAAGGCACGCGGGATTCTGTTCGGCGATCTGGCAACGCTGCTGCGAGAACACGGCGACACACTGCGACCTCACTTCGCGACACGCGGGGTCCAGGCCGGAACGGACCGATTCTCCGCATGGCACGCTGCATTCTGGACCGGCGGAACCGTTCTTTACGTCCCGCGTGGAGTGACCATTGATCAGCCGCTGTACAGTCTGATCGGCCTCGCACAGGACGGAGCGGCGGACTTCAGTCACACGCTCGTCATCCTTGAAGACAATGCCGAAGCAACGTTGCTCGAAGAAACATCGTCAGCGACCGAAGACGCTGCAGGATTGCACGTCGGAGCTGTTGAACTGTTGCTCGGCAAAGAGGCTCGACTGCGGTACGTTCAACTTCAGAACTGGAATTCGAAGACCTACCACTTCGCTCATCAGTCGGGCCGGGTCGACGGCAATGGTTCGCTGCAATGGACCGTCGGCGGACTGGGAGCCAAACTAGCTCACATTCACCAGGACGTGCATCTCGACGGCCGGGGAGCGGAAGGACAGGTCAACGGCGTGACCTTTGCAACCGGCAAGCAACTGCTCAGCTACTACACACAACAGACGCATCACGCCCCAGACACACGTTCCGATTTGCTTTACAAGGACGTCCTTCGGGACAAGGCACGCTGTGTCTGGCGAGGGATGATTAAGGTCGACAAAGAGGCCCAACAGACTGACGGCTATCAGCGAAACGATTCGTTGTTGCTGTCTTCGACTGCTCGTTGCGATGCGATTCCGGGCTTGGAGATCGAAGCCGACGACGTGCGTTGCACACACGGTGCGACTGCGGGACGCGTCGACGTTGAGCAGGTCTTCTACGCGATGTGTCGCGGTCTGACCGAGTACGAAGCGATGCACATGATCGTTCAGGGCTTCTTCCAGATCGTGACTGATCGAATTCCTGTCGAACTGGTGCGCGAGACGCTCGACAAGGCCGTCGAACGAAAACTGGGCATCGGCGAGTAAAACGGCCTCACACTCAATTCTGTTCGTCGCGCAACGTTGCGGCGACTTGCGAATAACCACGACCAGCGAAGTGGATGGATACAACGATGTCGGACTACGAACAGGTTGCGTCAGTCAGCGAGATTGAACCGGGGCAACGACTGTCTGTCTTTGTCGACGATATCCCCGTCCTGCTGATCCAGCAGGATGACGGTTGCTACGCGGCGGTCGAGGATGTTTGCAGTCACGATGGCCAGCCGCTGACCGATGGCCCGATCGAAAACGGAGCGATTACCTGCGACCGGCACGGAGCAAGTTTTGATCTGAAGACCGGAAAACCGACCTGCATGCCGGCTACCGAAGGCATTCAGATTTACGATGTCAAGATCGAGGAAGACTCGATTTACCTGCGTCCGTCGTCCGGCGAAGTCTCCAGCTGCAATCATCCGACACCGGCCAACACTGTCCTCGCCGCTCCGACTACTCCTCAGACCATTCCGACCGATGGCGAGGCCGCTCCTCTGGAATCGATCGAGGTTTCTTCCGAAGACGACGAAAACAAATCGATCGATGAAAAGATGATCGATGCTCTGAGGACGGTGATCGACCCCGAGTTGATGATCAATATCGTCGATCTTGGACTGGTCTACTCAGTCAACCACGATGGCAAAAACGCTTACATCGATATGACGCTGACAAGTCCCGCCTGTCCGGCCGGCCCGCAAATTGTTCAGCAGGCGAAGATGTCTCTGGAACGTCTGCATCTCGTCGAGGAAGCCGAAATTAAGCTCGTGATGACTCCGCCGTGGTCGCCCGAACGAATGACGGACGAAGCTCGCGATCACTTGGGGATCTTTTAAGCCGGCTTCGTGGCTCTGAGTTTTGCGTAGGGTGTAACAAGCAGGCCAAACGGGAATCGCGGTGTGCCGGCGCGGAGAACTGTGAGCAATTCAGAGAGCTACGGACTTCGACGGCTGCCCGCGCGGGCACACCAGATTGTGAATTCGCTCCGCTTGTCACACCCTACGGGAAAACTCACAACGTCTTCGCGGCTGGTGCCGACTTCAAGGCCGCGCCGGATACAGACTCCGCCTGTCGGAATCCTTCACGCCAGCGCGCGGACTTGATCTCGGCTTGTCCGACGAATTGCTCGCGGCCCAGCATCAACGTTGGATCGCTGTTCAGCAGGCCTTTGGAATCGACATAGGCACGTATCTGATATCGCCCTCGCGGAAGCGTGAGATGCTCAGTGTCCGGCTGCTTCTGGTGTGTGGACTTGTCAGACGCCAGCAGAAGCAGCGTCCCGTTGACCATGTGCCGAGGGGTGACCGTGCCTTGGGTGAAGGCAACAGCCTGTTCGTTCCATGAATCTGTGTCCGCGTTCCAACTGTGAACGAATAGTTGAACTGGCGTGCCGACCGTCCATTCGGCGGGTGCCGCGGTCAGTCGAAGGACGAGTTTCGATCCGGACCAGTTGTCAGCCGGAAGTCCGTCGACTGATTTGTACCGGCCATCGACTACGGCGGCGTAGTCTTTCATCCATGCAATGATTGACTTGTACGATTGATCGTTCCTGTGCAGCTTCAATCCGCCCATGTGTGTGATCGGTCCGTTCGCCGTTGGCAACTCGAATGAATCATCCGCCTTCTTAGCTGGCACCTTTGACATCGGCTTGAGGAGCAGCAGACTGTTCGCGGGATCGTCGAGGTTCAGTAGAGGCTTTTGCCCGGTGGCCGTGTTTCGACTTCTGTCGACGAGGTACTGCAAGGTTGCCTCCGGAGTCTCTTTAAAGATGCGGAGCCGTTCGATCAGTTCCGGCGGATACATCTCGCTGAACTTCTTCATATTCTTAATGGCGACCTGGTGTTTGCCATTCGACGAATCAATCTCGTGAGGCGTGTGGCAGGGGAAACAGCGCATGCGTTGAGACCAGACGTTTCGCACGAACGAATCCACGACGCGGCTCTTCCTGGCGTGTCGAATGACGGCGTCGGCAGCGGCCGGCGCCGCACGTTCGGCTTTGCTCAACGGCGGCAGGTTCCGAAGTTCTGAGTCGTTGCAGCACGCTTCGACCCACGCAGCGAATGCTTCGTACTCGGCCTTCCGAGTCTTCTCATGAATGCGGCGTGATTTGCTGTCCTGATCTTTGTCACCCATTCGGATCAGCGTCAGAATCTTTGACTTCGCCGGAGCTTCGAGGTCAATCATTCCCTGGTCACGCAGCGAGAGAAACGTCTTCGTCGAAGACGGCAGGATATAGTTTTTCAAATCGACGGACGAGAGGTGACACTGGATGCAACTTGAAGGCTGCGGCGAGCGAAAGATCGGCATGATCCGGGCGTTGAATACTTCCGTCGGGCTGACGGTTGAGTCGGCTGCTTTCTCGGCGGCAGCCGTTGAGGACAGCGCTGCGACCAGAAGAACGGGAAGTGCGGTGGCTAAGTTGACTCGGTACATTGAAATGTCCCTCGGTCCGAATGGTGAATCGGTCAGTTAGTGGCTGGCTTTGACAGGGCCGTCACTCAATGTCATGGTCGCAGACGAGGGCCGAAGCAGGAATCGAAAGATCAGAAAAGGTTCCGAGTGACCTGAATGGTAGTCGTCCATGATTTGGCATCAGCGCAGCGTGAAGCGTTCGCCTGATGGCAATGTCAGGGCTGGCCGAAGTGGAGGTCGACCAGTGGGACGGACTGTCAGTCGAGGTCTTGGGTCAGACGCC
>JBLFXD010000247.1:0-8532 GCA_047611045.1 Planctomycetaceae bacterium
ACGGGATGTTCCTCGTCAGAAACCATCAGATGTCGTCGCGTCTTGTGCCGCTGCTTCAGCTCCAGCACGAACCGATCGATCAGGACTTCAGCAACCGTGTACGGAGCCCCCAGTCGACGAGCAACGACGCGCATTGGCCAGTCGCTGTACCCGCTGAGTGCCGCCTGAACGATCGGAAATTCGATCTCACAATTTGCGAGGCGCAGGGGCTTCAGAACCAACGGTCCTTCGACTGCTGGCGGTCGAGTTTGAAGCGGTGCAGGCTGATTCTCGGCCAGTGAAGAAGGGTTGGTCATATTGCTGAGTGGAGATCGGAAATTGGTTCGGGGGCAGACTGTAGGCTGCAAACTGTAGGCTGGAACAAGCTCCGCGCAGTTCCGGCACGGTGAGTCAAAAGTAACTTCCGAAATGCCGGAACAGCGCTGTGCTCGTTCCAGCCTACTCAATTGGTCCGGTTTGTGCATTGAGCGGGGCAGCGACGCAGGGATGTTCAAAAGGCTGGTTTTCGGACCGGTCTCGTTGGACATTTTGCACGATGCGCCGAACGTTGTTGTAAGACTTACAAAACTCCACGGACGGAGACGGTGAATGTCAGGGTTGACCAGCCTGGTTGTGGCTCTCGCGGCGGTGGGAGGAACTCCAGATGGAGTGCTGCTGGATTTTTCCGCGTCGTGGTGTGGACCGTGCCAGCAAATGATGCCGGTCGTTCATCGGCTGCAGAAGCAGGGCTATGCCATTCGAACGGTCGATGTCGACCGCGAGCCCGCTCTGGCTCAGCGTTTCAATATTTCGCACATGCCGACCTTCGTTCTGATCGTGAAGGGGCAGGAGCAGCAACGGTACACGGGGATGCTCAGCGAGGCTCAGCTTCGGCGAATGGCGTCGATGATTCCGCAGAAATCCGCGTCTGCACCGCCGACCGTTCCAAAGAAGCCGTTGTTTGTGGCCGGAGTGAATCGCGAACCAGCGGCAGAACGCAAAGGGCTGATCGACAAGATCGGAGATGCACTGACTGGGCGAACCGATCCGGCTTCGAACGACGCGAGCGGACCGCCTCGCCCATCACAAGCTGATGTCGTGCGAGCCAACATTGGCGACACGCCGACTCCGAAGTTCACTCGCGATCCCATGGAAGTTTGCACGCGGATTCGGGTCAAAGATTCCAGCGGCATGGATATCGGCTCGGGGACAATCATTCATAGCGAGCCGGGGAAGACGCTGATTCTGACTTGCGGCCACATCTTTCGGCACTTCGACGACACGGGGCTGATCGAGGTCGACGTGTTTCAGGGCGACCGACCGCGAATGTATGACGGCGAGCTGGTGAAGTTTGACCTGAAGGCCGACGTCGGGCTGATCTCGATCTCAACATTGGAGACTTTGGCAGCTGCGCGAGTCTCTCGTCAGTCGCTGAACTCCGGACAGCTTGTGTTTAGCGTGGGATGCGGGGGCGGGGAGCCACCATCGAAGCTTCAGCATCGCGTGACGTCGACGACGAAGTTTCCGGCTGGCTATGTCGAATGCACGGGCACGCCGATTCAAGGGCGGTCGGGTGGCGGACTATTCACAGTCAACGGCGAAGTCTCAGGTGTGTGTGTGCTCGCCGATCCTGCCGCTCGCCGCGGGCTGTATACCAGTCTGGAGACGATTCACGCGTTGCTCGACCGCTGCGGGCATTCGTCGATTTACCGCAACGCTGCTGAAGTTACGGAGCCGCTGTTCGTGGCTCAGCCAGCAAACGCAGAACTGGATGCGGACGACGGGGCTGAATTCGTCGGACAGGCGGCAACGAATCAGGATGAGCTGCCACCGTTTGTTGAGCCGGACTTTGCAACTGAACTCGCCGCTGGCGAAGCGGCGACGGCAAATGACGAATTACCGACTGAGTTGTTGCCGGGAAGCCAGGACCAGGGTGTCGCCACTCCCGACGCGTTTGCGGGCGTGCTGGCTTTGGTGAGTGGGCTGTCGAAGAGCGAAGCCGCAGGGCAGGGGGCTCAGCGTGAAGAATCGAAAGCGGCGCCGTCTCGACGGCCATTCGTTAGTCCGAACGCTGAATTACTGCGTGGCGATCTGGAAGCGGCGCGCGGCGCGGAAGTTGTGTGCATTATCCGAGATCGGAGCAAGCCTGACGGCCCGAGTCGAATCGTGATCATTCACGAAGCGTCAGACCGTTTCGTTTCGGACCTGACCAGCGAAGTCGAGAATCAGGTTCAGCCGACTTCATTGAAAGTTCGTAATCCGCAGGTCCGGCCTCCGTCGGCCCCAGGCAACGTCACGGTTCCGGTGAAATTTTCGCGATATCGACGGCAGCGATAACGTTTCTCGTGAGGTCAGCAGAGAGCTGCAATAATTCATGGCGAAACGAAAGACCGTGGTGATCGGACTGCTCGGTCCGCAGCTTGATGCTGGAGCCAACGCTCGACGCTGGGAACGCTGGCGACCGACGGTTTCCATCTGTCAGCACGAGGAGTTGCTGGTCGACCGCTTTCACTTGCTGGTCGAGCCGAAGTTTTCTGAGCTGGCACAGACCGTCAGCGATGACCTGGTTTCGGTTTCGCCGGAAACGAAAGTTGTACGGCACGAAGTTCCCTTCAAAGATCCGTGGGACTTTGAAGAAGTCTTCAGCACGCTTCTCGATTTCGCACGATCGTGCGAGTTCAAACCTGAGGAAGAGGATTATCTGGTCCACATTACGACCGGGACTCACGTCGCTCAGATCTGCCTCTTCCTGCTGACCGAGTCTCGGCATCTGCCTGGTCGGTTATTGCAGACATCGCCTGCGAAAGGTCGCGGTCGCGGGGTGGCCTCCGGCGTTTACAGCATCATCGATCTGGACCTGTCGCGTTACGACCGGCTCGCGACGAGGTTTCAGCTGGAACGTGACGAAAGCCTGTCCTTTCTGAAGAGCGGAATCGCGACGCGGAACGAGAAGTTCAACAGGCTGATCGAGCAGATCGAAAAAGTTTCGTTGAACAGCAACGCTCCGATTTTGTTGACCGGTCCGACGGGGGCGGGAAAGAGTCAGCTGGCTCGTCGCATCTTTGAGATGAAGCTGCATCGCCAGCGAGTGGCCGGAAAACTCGTCGAGCTGAACTGTGCAGTCATTCGCGGAGACCAGGCGTCGGCGGCGTTGTTCGGGCATGTGAAGGGATCGTTCACCGGAGCGGCGAAGGATCGGGAAGGACTTCTGCGAGCGGCCGACGGCGGCATGTTGTTTCTCGATGAAATCGGCGAGCTGGGCCTGGACGAGCAGGCGATGCTGCTGCGAGCTGTCGAGGAGAAACGGTTTCTGCCAGTCGGTGCGGACAAAGAAAGTTCCAGCGACTTTCAATTGATCGCTGGTACGAATCGCGACTTGCGAGCTGAAGTCTTGAACGGTCGGTTTCGCGAAGACCTGCTGGCCAGGATTAACCTCTGGACATTCGAGCTGCCGTCACTGGCCGATCGTCGCGAGGATCTTGAACCCAACATTGACTTCGAACTGGAACGCTTCGAGTCGACAGACGGGCGCCGAGTCACTTTCAACCGCGAAGCGAGGCAACGGTTTTTGAAGTTTGCTGAGTCGGCGGACGCCGTGTGGAACGCCAACTTTCGTGATTTGAGTGCCGCCATTGTTCGGATGGCGACGCTGGCTCCCGCCGGACGAATTACGACCGACGTTGTCAGTGACGAGGTCGACCGGCTCAATTATGCATGGTCCGAAAGCGGTGAGTCATCGTCGCTCGACATTTTGAAGACTGTGCTTTCGGACGAGCAGCTGGAAGAGATCGACCTGTTCGATCAATCCGGGCTGGCGAAGGTTGTGGAAGTCTGCAAAGCGTGCCGATCGATGGCCGAAGCCGGACGCCGTTTGTTTGCCGCGTCGCGAAAGGCGAAGGCTCAGCCGAACGATTCTGACCGCGTGAAAAAGTTGCTTGGGCGTTTTGGGTTATCCTGGCGAGACATTCATCCGGAGTAACGCCGACGTTCGCGATCGGTCACCGCAGACAGGGATTCCGCCAGATTGTGCACCGGCCTAAACTCCGCGACGATAACTCTTTCTGACGAGCCGCTTCGGGCAGGCTTCGGACGCGAATTCAGGATGGAATCGTGATGCTTCATGGACGGAATAAATTTGTCGGGGCGGGACGCGGCACGTCGGTCAGCTCGATGATTCGAGCGTTGGCGACTCCGCTTGTCACGCTGCTTGTCCTGGGCATGTTCGTCGGACCGGCGTTTGCCGACGGTGATGACGCGGCAACGTCGGCAAGTGCTGATACAGGCTTCTTCGATCTGGTGCGGACAGGTGGGTTGGTTGGCGGGCTGATTTTTGCGCTCAGCCTGTCGATGGTTTATCTGATGGTCGAGCACCTGCTGAGCATCCGCCGCGGAACTCTGATTCCTGGCGAACTGGCCGAAGCCGTGCATCAGCATTTGTCAGAGCGAAAGATCGAAGACGCAAAGCAGCAGTGTTCGTTGCAGCCGTGCTTTCTTTCGAACGTGCTGGCTTCCGGACTTTCGGTGATCGAACTGGGTTATCGGGACGTCGAGAAATCGATGGAAGATACGGCGACCGAACAGGCAGCTAGGATGTTTCGCAAGATCGAGTACCTTCATTTGATCGGCACGCTAGCTCCGATGCTTGGTTTGCTGGGCACGGTCTGGGGCATGATCACGGCGTTCATGGAGTTTGAAGCGAAGGCGAATCCCGCCGTGTCGGAACTCGCGCCGGGTATCTACCGCGCGCTGGTAACGACAATGCTTGGTCTGACCGTTGCGGTGCCGGCGTTTGCGAGCTTTGCCATCTTTCGAAACCGCATCGACGAACTGGTTGCCGAAGCGTCGCTGACGGCTGAGCATGTATTCGCGGATTATCGACGTGATCAGGCTCGGCGTGAACGCAGCCGAGCGAAGCAGGATCGAGCCGTCGAGCAGTCACCGCCGCGAGTTCAGTCGGTCACGATGGAGCGAGGGGCTCAGTCATGAAGGCTCCCAGCATGACTCGATCGCGATCGGTCAGTTTCAACGTGACTTCGCTGATCGACATTGTCTTTTTGCTGATCATCTTTTTCCTGGTGGCCAGCCATGTCGCTCGCAGCGAGGCTGTTGAGCCGGTCGATCTTCCGAAGATTTCTGATCCCGCAGGCGACGAAGAAGAATCGCCGCTGCGAATTGTTGTCACCGTAATGGCCGATCGGTCGATGTGGGTGGGAGGCCGTCAGGTTCTGCTGCCTCAGGTCGAGCAGTTGATCCTGTCTGCGGCTCAGGAATCGCTCAATCAGGTTGAAGTCAGAATTCGAGCCGATCACGCGGCGACCTACTTGGAGATTGAGCCAATCCTGCTGGCTTGTGCGCAGTTTGGAGTGACTCGTGTCGGCTTCGCCGTGTTGCCAAAGTCGTCGTAGGTCTGCTGAGAGAGTTCGAATGCGAATCCCAGTTTCACATCAACATAGTCGGGAGCAGGACGACTCGTTCATGACGCCGATGATCGATGTTGTGTTTCTGTTGCTGATCTTTTTTGTGTGCGCCTCGATTGGCCAGATTCCGGAATCCACCTTACCGACGCCGTTGGCCGCAGGCTCAATCGAAGCGGCGGATCCGATCGAGGCTCCGAAGCCTCTCGGGGAAGTCTGGATTCGACTGGCCAGACGCGGTGCGGGAAAAGATGCTGTCACGACAGCCGAGGTCAACAATCAACGGTACGAAGACTGGGACCGGCTGCGAGGAACTCTTCGCGAACTTGCCAGTGTCGCCCCAGAGATACCGGTGATTCTTGATATTGGCAAGAGCGTGCCAGTCGGTGACTTCGTCGACATCTTCGACACCTGCCGGTCGGCCGGCTTCGACGACATCCAGTTTGCGACAGAGCCGCAGCCCTCGGCTTGAGGTTTTGCTGACGGTTCGACGGCTGGATTCAGCAGTCGCTTTGCATCGCCGAGGGCGGGGGTGCAGAATACGAGCGTTGATCCGGGTCGAATTCTGCTGCAAAACGCAACTTTCAGAGCTAAGTGAGTAAGTCTCAATGAGTCATTGTCGAAACTTTGTTGCTCCGCCGCTTAGCCGTCGCCAGATGTTGGGGCAATGTGCCAACGGATTTGGTGCCGTCGCTCTGGCCGCAATGATGGCCGACGGTGAACGAGCAGCGAACGCCGCGTCCGGCAGCGAAGGACGGTCGGTCACTCAAGGGACGCATTTCGAGCCGAAGGTTCGCAACGTAATCTTCCTCTATATGGATGGCGGCGTTTCGCAGGTGGACTCGTTCGATCCAAAGTCCGAACTGGAGAAGCAGAACGGAAAGCCGTTTCCGGCGAAGATCGAGAAAACTCAGTTCAACAACATTGGGAATTCGCTGGCGAGTCCGTGGAAGTTTAAGAACTATGGCAAGAGCGGCACTCCGGTCAGCGATCTGTTTCCTCACGTCGGGCAGCATGTCGACGACATGGCCGTCATTCGGTCGATGGTTTCGCAGTTTCCTGAGCACACAAACGCGAACTACTTTCTGCACACCGGCCATGGTCAGCAGGGGCGACCGAGCATGGGATCGTGGGTTGGCTACGGGCTCGGAAGCGAGTGCCAGGAGCTGCCCGGTTTTGTCATCCTCAACAGCGGCCTGATTCCGCCGGGCGGGCTGGACAACTTTAACAGCGGGTTTCTTCCAGCCAGTTATCAGGGATCAGTTTTCGCAGCGCAGGATCCGCCGGTTTCAAACATCAAGCGAGCGGAGAAAACGGTCGAGCTGCAACAACGAAAGCTGGCTCTGCTGAAACGACTGGATGGCCGAGTTCTGGAGCGATACGGAAAGTCTGACAAACTTGAATCAGCCATCGCCAACTATGAACTGGCCGCGAGGATGCAGACGGCAGTGCCGGATCTCATGGACGTCGCCTCGGAAACGAAGGAGACGATCCAGGCGTACGGTTTGGAAGACGAATTCAAGAATACTCAGACGTTCGGGCGAAGCTGTCTGATCGCTCGGCGGTTGGTGGAGCGCGGCGTCAGGTTTATCGAGTTGACCTGTCCCGGCGGAAACGGCGACCGATGGGATCAGCATGGCGGCCTTGTCGATGGCCATACAAAGAACGCGAAGAGTGTCGACAAGCCAATCGCTGCGTTGCTGGCTGATCTCAAACAGCGGGGACTTTTTGAGAGCACGCTCGTCATCTGGTCCGGCGAGTTCGGCCGCACGCCGTTCGCTCAAGGATCGAACGGTCGAGACCATAATCCGTACGGGTTCTCAATCTGGATGGCCGGCGGTGGAGTCAAGGGCGGGATCACTTACGGAGCGACCGACGAGTTCGGCTACAAGGTTGTCGAGAACCGAGTCGAGATTCATGACCTGCACGCAACCATGCTGCACCTGCTCGGCGTCGAGCATACAAAACTGACCTACCGATTCAGCGGACGAGACATGCGTCTCACGGACGTGCATGGTCAGTTGATTGACGGAATCCTCAGTTAAGGGTCTGTCCGGGCAGATCGGAAACTTTTCTGGCGCCGGTGGTTAGATCACATGCCGAGAGTTTAATTTCGTCGGCGGTTTACCGTCAGATGTCAGTCGTCTGTGAAGAACCGGATTGTGATCATGGCTGACTTCCACTATACAACCGCCTCGCAACTCCGGATCGCTTGTTGAGCATAGTGATTCTGGTTGTTGATTGCAGAATTGTAAAAGCGGGTTGGGCAGAACTTCGCGTAAGCCAGCAGATCAAAGGCTGATGTAGGAGCACGTTCGTGGATCAACCCCCCATCCGAGTAGTCATCGTTGATGACCACCGAGTTATCGTCGAGTCTCTTTCCGCATTGCTTGATCTGACGCCGGATTTTTCTGTCGTCGGCACCGCGATTACGGCGGACGAGGGGGCCGAAGTTGTCCTCCAGACTCGTCCAGACGTTGCGTTGTTCGATGTGGATTTTCCGGGGCGGGATTCGTTCGACATTGTGCCTCAGCTGATGAAGCAGGCCCCTTCGACACGAATGGCTTTCCTGACTGCGCACCTTTCTGACGTGTTTGTGTCGCAAGCCGTCCGGATGGATGCGCATGGCTACATCCTGAAGCATGAGCCGTCGGCCGAAGTCTGTGCCGCCATCAAGCGATTGCACGCCGGCGAGTATGTTTTTTCGGACGCCGTGCGAGACCGGTTGACCTGGGATTCTGCATCAAGCCGCTACACGGTACGAAACGACAATATGCTTTGCAGTTTGAGTGTCCAGCAGTTGTCGATTTTGAGAAACCTGGCACGCGGCGAAAGCGTCAAGGAAATCGCGAGGATTCTCGGTCGATCTGAAAAGTCGATCGACAGCCACAAGTACCGGATCATGCACCGCCTCGGAATTCACGATCGCGTCGAACTTTGTCGATACGCAATCCGCGAAGGTCTGACGGTCGTTTAACTGTCGCGCCACTGCTTTCAGCGCAAAGACGGGACCGTAGCCGTCCTATCTTGAGATTGTAATCTGGGCCAGACGCAGCGAGGGGAATCAGTTATCAGTCGCGGATGGACGGAAAGGCGACGACAGAAACCGGTCACAAACAGGCTCTGAGCGTCAGTCAGC
>JBLFXD010000248.1:0-8525 GCA_047611045.1 Planctomycetaceae bacterium
CGAGTTGTTGGAGTTCGGGTTCGATCCGTCGCAGGCCTTCTTCGACCGACACTCGCGGTGTGTAGCCGAAATCTCGAACCGCTTTCTCGATGGAATAACTGTGAGACGAGGCGAGCTGTCCCGCAAGGAACCGTGTCATTGGAGGCTCGCCGCTTAATCGAAGCAAAGACCAGACGCCTTCGCAGACGGCTCCGACTCGATGCGCCGCCTTCGCTGAAATCCGTTTATTGACCGGCGGCAGCCCTGCGCATTCCAGTAGCGTGTTGATCCATTCGCTGCAGTTCACAGGCTGCGGCTCGTTAATAAAGTAAGCCTGCCCGGCGACGGCCGATTCAGGCTCCAAGGCCTTTGCCGCTTGCAGATGTGCAGCGGCGACGTTTTCGACATACGCCATCGAGATGACATTGGCTCCGTCGCCAACCAGTCTCAGCCGCCCGCTTTGCGCTCGTTGAATCAACCGAGGTACGAGCTGCGTGTCGCGAGGCCCCCAGATTAAATGCGGCCTCAACGCGCAACTCGCAAGTTCCGGCCCGTTCGCGGCGATCACCGCCTGTTCTGCCAAAGCTTTGCTGTGAGGATAGTGCGAAAGAAACTTCGTCGGGTACGGCAACGACTCGTCCGCGTTGACGTGGTCGTGCCCGTCGAAAATCACGCTCGGCGAGCTCGTGTGAATCAGCTTTCGGATGCCGTGTTTCCGGCAGCCGGCGATGACGTTCTGAGTGCCGACGGTGTTGATCCGGTGAAACATTTTCCACGGACCCCAGATCCCAGGCACAGCCGCGACGTGGAAAACAGCGTCCACTCCGTCGCATGCCGATTCGACGATCGCGGCGTTCTGAATATCGCCCTGAACCCACTCAACGCCGAGGTGGTCCAGCCGTTCGTAGCGATTTCGGCAGATCACGCGGACATCGGCGCCGTCATTGAGCAACTGCTCAACGATGTACAGCCCGAGAAATCCGCCCCCGCCGGTTACCAGTGCTTTCATAACGAATCCGAATTTTTGCTTTGTATTGACGTCGACTCGCTTGATTTCAAGCAGCGGTCAGAAGACCAGGCGGACGAGTTAAGCCGCAGAGGACACTGAGAACGTTTCACAATGAGTCTTTGTCTCTGAGTTCTCTGTGAACTCTGTGGCTAAAACCGGAAAGGTTGTACCAGGGATTGACAGCGAGGTCGTGATGAACTCTGCAGGAACGCTCTAACAAGACGTCCGTTCGCAACTCACGAGCGGTAGCTCGAACAAAGCGGCCTTGTGGCCGCCGTTGACGGTTAAAACGGCGACTACTATAGAGACTCTCTCGCCCCGGACACCTTAACCACGGGGTTATGAATCAGGATGAATTGATATGACTGAGCGAATTTTTAACTTCTCGGCCGGACCGGCTGTGCTGCCTCTTGAAGTTCTCGAGGAGGCTCGCGAGGACCTGCTGTCTCTGCGCGGCACCGGAATCGGAGTGCTGGAGCATTCGCATCGAGGCAAAGCATTCACCGCCGTCCGCGACGAAACCGAAGCGGCGATTCGCGAAGTCGGTTCAATTCCTGACAACTACAAAGTGCTGTTCATTCAGGGTGGAGCGTCGATGCAGTTCGCGATGCTCCCGATGAATCTGCTGTCGCAAGAGCAGACGGCGGATTACGTCGTGACCGGAGCGTGGGCCAAAAAAGCGATCAAAGATGCTAAAGCTTTTGGCACCGCACACGTCGCGGCGACGAGTGAGGATCGAAACTTCTGCTACGTCCCGAAAGAGTTCGATTTCACTGCGGATGCCCGATACGTCCACTTCACCTCAAACAACACAATCTTCGGAACGCAGTTCACCTCCGAGCTGGACATTCCCGACGGCGGCACGCTGATCTGCGACGCCAGCAGCGACATCTTCTCGCGACCGATCGACGTGTCAAAGTACGGCATGATTTACGCCGGAGCTCAGAAGAACCTCGGCCCCAGCGGAGTCACACTGGTCATCATCCGCGACGACCTGGTCGCCGCCGGCAACGACTCGATCCCCCCGATGCTTCAATACCGCTCGTACGCCGAAAACGATTCGATGTTCAACACGCCTCCGACGTTCGGCATCTACCTGGTCGGTCGAGTCTGCCAGTGGATTCTGAATCAGGGCGGCCTGACCGCCATCCAGGAACGCAACGAAACCAAAGCCGCGAAGCTGTACGACTACCTGGAAGCCAGCTCGCTGTTCAGCGCGACGGCCGATGCCGACAGCCGCTCAAAGATGAACGTGACCTTCGTAACCGGCGACGCTGACACCGACGCCGAGTTCATCAAACAGGCCACCGCCGCCAAACTCGACGGCCTCAAAGGCCACCGCAGCGTCGGCGGCATGCGAGCCAGCATCTACAACGCCTTCCCAACAGAAGGCGTCGACGCCCTGGTCGACTGCATGAAAAACTTCGAAGCCTCAAAGACTTAATGTTCTGCGATCCGCGTACTTTCCGCAGAGATCAATCCCGAGTTTTCACGTGATTGGTCGGCTCATGAATTCGACGACTTCTCCATAGGGACCGCCAGCAAGATCGCCCGGCGAATCGTGGGTGACATCTTCAGCCTTTCCGAGTTTGCTCGTCCACTTCCCGTCCGGCAGTTGCCGCGCGGCGTGCGTGTACATGAACGTGGAGCCGTAGAGAGCCACCTTCTCAAACCCTGATTGCAGGGTTCCGTCGGAACATTCAACGAAACCCAATGACTTGAACGCCGCCACCAGCACGCCGATCCCATGTTCATCGCGCGAGATTTCGAGCGGCCAGAAGATGCCCGGTTGCCACCAGTGTTCCATGTCCCAGGCAGCCCACGCGATGCAGTTGTATCTGACGTCGGGTTCACTGGTCTGTTGATGGTTTTCAGCTGTCAGGCGAGGAAACGTTTGGTCGTCGGGCATTTCAAGTTAGCTCCCGTTTTCTTCCCCATTCGATCCACGCCTTCGCCATGTTTTCGACCTGGCCAGCCTGGTTGGCGGGAACGGGATTCTCACCGCTTATCGCCTCGAGTGCCCAAAACCAGTGATCAGTCTCGCGTTCAAGTTCAGCGAGAATGAACGGAAGAGCCGGACGACCTATTCCAATGATCTGTTGGTACTCCCAAACCATCGCAATCTGAGCAGAATTCGACATATAGCGAGTCTTCGACTTCCACTGAGACTTCAGTGTTTCGAAGAGGTCCGCAACCCCGACTGAGACGGATGTATCTGGCATCATCGCTCTCCTGTTTTGAAGGAACGCTTGAATATCGCGAATATCGATGCTCTAACTCAACGTCAATTCGTAGCTTCCGTGCCGTGTCCGAAAACGAAGAGTCAGAATTCGAAGCACTTCCCGACAGAACGCGGATTGTCGCGATGGTCAGCGAATTTCAATTATCCCCTGCCAGGAGTTCAGAGAATGCCGCATCAACAGCCAGCTTTTTACCGACCGGAATTCGTTGCTCAACCGCGGCGGGACTTTTTGAAGCAGGCGGGAGCGCTGGCTCTGGCGGCGGCGGGTGTGCCGTTGCTGTCGGGGAACGTTGTTGCGGCGCCGGGGCAGAAGACTCCCGAGACGCTGGTCAGTAATTTGTTTGAATCGCTGACGCCGGTTCAGAAGAAGGCTGTTTGTTTTGACTGGGATCATGTTGCGGGTGATCAGGGGTTGTTGCGGACTCGGCTGGAGAACAACTGGAAGATTACGAAGCCGTCGATCAAAAGCAGTTTCTTCACGGGCGAGCAGCAGGAGCTGATGCGGCTGATCTTTGAAGGCATGACGCACGAAGACTGGCACACTCGGTGGGATCGGCAGTTGAAAGATGATGTCGGCGGGTTCGGCAACCAGCAGTCGATCGCCATCTTCGGACAGCCGGGCACGAAGCAGTTTGAGTTCGTGCTGGCCAGTCGTCACATGACGCTGAGGTGTGACGGCAACAGTGCCGAGCATGTCGCGTTCGGTGGTCCGATTCTCTACGCGCACGATGGCGAAGGCACGTTCGAGAAACCTCACCATCCGACCAACGTCTTCTGGCATCAGGCACTCGCAGCCAACAAGCTGTACGACATGTTTGACGGCAAGCAACGCAAGCAGGCACTCGTGACAAAGGGGATGCCGTCGGAAGAACTCGTCGGGTTTCGAGGTCCGAACGGAAAATTCGACGGGATTCGGGTCACGGAATTCTCGCCGGATCAGAAGGAACATCTGCAGGGCGTTTTGAAGCTGCTGCTGGAACCGTTCCGTCAGTCTGACCAGGACGAGGTCGCTCGCTGCCTGAAAGTGCAGGGCGGTCTGGATGCCTGCCGACTCGCTTTCTATAAGGAAGGTGACCTCGGCGAGGACGGCATCTGGGACAACTGGCGGCTGGAAGGTCCATCATTCGTCTGGTACTTCCGAGGCAAGCCGCACGTTCACGTCTGGGTCAACGTCGCCGACACGCCGGACATCAAACTGAATTCTTATCAGGATTCGGTGGGCGTGTAGGCAGAAGGTGTGCAGGGTGGCTGGTGGTCGAGCCTGCGAGCCCCCAGTGATTCGCCACTGTATTTTGCATTTCGCCACTGGGGGCTCGCCGGAAGCTCGACCGCCAGCCACCCGGACGAACTGCAGAATTCCGACGCTGCCTACGTGCGTTTCGCGCTCCACCTATCACGCATCAGTATGGGTCGATACGATTTCCGGATCGAACGCGGGTGTCGGATTTCGTCCTGCATCAGTACGTTCAGCCATTTTAACTATTCGCGAGGTCCGACTATGAAGGCGTTTGTTCTTAGCGTCGTGATTGCCCTGCTGCCCGTTTTGATGCTGCAGGCCGAAGAAAAGAAATCAGCTACCAAGGCTGCTCCGAAGGCCGAGAAGAAATTGGAGATCGGCAATCAGGCGCCGGACTTTCAGATCAAGGACGTGAACGGCAAGCTGATCAAACTGTCCGAACTGACGAAGAAGGGCCCCGTGCTGGTTCGGCTGACCTGTGGCTGCTCGGGCTGCGACAAAGAGCTGGCTTATTTCCAGACGC
Organism: Planctomycetaceae bacterium; assembly: GCA_047611045.1. Lineage (GTDB taxonomy): Bacteria > Planctomycetota > Planctomycetia > Planctomycetales > Planctomycetaceae > JABMPE01. The sequence continues at coordinate 4,991 of JBLFXD010000248.1, forward strand.
TGCACAAAGCGTACAAAGGCAAAGGCCTGACCAGCCTGGCGATCTTCCGCGAGCCCGACAAAAAGGTCGAAGCCTACGTCAAGGAAAAGAAGCTGAAGATGCTGTACGCGGTCGACACAAAGGGTGTCTCGTGGAAGGCGTTTGACACGAAAGCGATGCCGTCGAATTTCCTGATCGAAAAAGGCGGGAAAGTTCGCTCGATCGCGGTCGGCTGCGACCCCAGCGGACTGCTGGCCAACAACGTCTCAAAATTCGTCGCTCAACTGCTGGACACTGAAAAGGTCGACGTGCAGAAAGCGACCAACACGGCAAAGAAGTCGACGGCGAAGAAGTCGACAGGGACGACCGCCAAAAAGTAGGCATGTCTGCAGGGAGCCGAGTTCTCCGGCTGGCGTGAAATACTCAAACGACCGCAGTGACTGGGATCAGTTGCTTCGGTCGTTTTTTATGCGCCGGGTGCCACTGGCTCTGCCAGTGTGGAATCGACAGCAGACGCGGATCTCAGAAGGCACTGGCAAAGCCAGTGGCACACTGTATTTGTACTTCCATAGTGCCACTCGGCGCTGGAACTGGGGATGAACGCTTTGGACCCTGGTTGCGGCCTTTCGCTGTTTCAGATTGCGCTCGTCGGGCGGCGGTTCCACCACCAGAAGACGGGAACTCCGGCGGCGATCATTCCGAATCCGATCAGCGCCTCGGCGGGATTTCCGAGGAACACATAAGTCAGAAACCACCCGTAAACCAGGATGTAAAGAATCGGCACGTATGGGTAGCCGAGTGTGCGATACGGGCGGTCGCGGTCGGGCTGTTTTCGGCGGAGGACGATTACGGCACCGACGGCCAGGGCGTAGAAGATGCTCGACACAAAGACGATGCAGTCGGTCAGGATGCTGAAGATACTTTTCTCTTGGAAGTAGTCGACGTATTCGACGAGGACTGCCGACGTCAGGACGAGCACCACTCCCAGCGCTCCCTGAACGAGAATCGCGACGGCCGGCGTGCGGAATGTGGCGTGAACCTGACCGAGGATCGGGAAGAACACTTTGTCTCGACCCATGGCGAAGGGAACGCGCGGGCCAAGCAGCAGGTTGCTGTTGATCGCTCCCAGCGTGCTGACCATCACGCCAAGCGACATCAGCTTGCCGCCCCATTCGCCGAGCAGCCGCGTGACCATCAATTCGGCGACGTGTTCCTGGTTCTCCGGTTTCGCCATTTCTGCCATCGGGATGACGGCCTGGTAGGCGACGTTGGCGCTCAGGTAGAGCAGAATCAGCAGCCCGATTCCGCCAAACAAGGCGATGGGAATATTACGCTGCGGATTACGAATTTCCTCGGCGATCGGAGCAATGCCGTGCCAGCCGTTGTAAGCCCACATCACCGCCAGGAGTACGGCCGCGATCTGAGTCGCTGTTGATGCCTGAGCAGGAGCGATCGTCGCGCTGAAGTTCGCCGAGTCGATGACGCTCCGCCCGCCGAATTCCAGGACAAACGGCAACACGGCTACGAAGGCGACGAAGCCGGCTTTGATGATCGTCGTAGCTGCCTGAACCCGGCCTCCCCAGAGGACTCCGGCGACGTTGATACCCGCCGCGGCAGCCTGCAACGTAATTGCCAGGGCGAGCGTTTCGAAGATCCCAAAGTCGATCCCAAGCCCGATTCCCAGCGAGCCGACGAAGATCATCGAAAGCGCCGCCGTCGAAGCCGGTCTGTTAAACAGAAACTCCTGCCAACCGAAGAGGAACGCGGTGAGCTTTCCGTACGCCTCGCGCAGATAAACGTAAAGCCCGCCTGCATGAGGCAGCATGGTCGCGAGTTCGGCAAAGCAAAGAGCACCGAGTAAACACAACAGTCCGCCGGCGATCCACACGGCCATGATTAGATCGAACCGACCGGCCTCGTACGCGATCCGTCCTGGCTTAGCGAAGATTCCGGAACCGATGACGTTTCCAACAACGATGGCGATGGCCATGCCCGGCCCCAGCGCGCGGAGCAGCGTCGGAGATTCGGCAGCAGATGTCTCATCAGAGTTGGTCGACGCAGAATCGTCAGTCATCGCGGCTCCAGAAACGGCGAGAGAAGCCGACAGCTTACGGGTCCGATCGCCACGCTCGCCAGCGAGTCATTCCCGTCTTGATTCAGCGGCGGCGCGATGCTGAGAGACGATTTTTCTCAGTCAGCTTTCGTCGGTGGTCTTTCTTCTTTTGAACCACGACTTCAGCTTTGCGACGAGTTCTGGTCCAGCCAGTGCCGCGCCGACCCACCACGCGATCTGCACGCCAACGAAGTCGGCACCTGCCAGCGCCGCTTTCTGGCCTATGGTCAGCGGCAGAAACGGAATCACGAACAATGAAAACCACAACACGCCCGACAGCAGAATCAGTCCGACGCCCATTTTCGCTGCGGTTCTGCCTGCGACCGGTTCGGACAGATCGAGATCGCATTCTGATTCACGCGGCGAGTTTTGATCGGTCATGCTGCGGTCTCACGTTCGGTCAACACACCACTTCGTCGCTGGCTCGAACGTTTCGTGCAAACCTCGATTGGCGTGCTCGTTGCGGTTGTCACGAGCCAGGATGTTTTTTTCGCCGTTCGCGTCACGGGCTTTCAGAAGTCAGGAGATCTCAGCCACCAGTCTACTTTCATTCGATGCTGTCGGGCGACTGCCTGACGTCGGCACGAGGGGATCGGCAAGAATGTTTGGAGACTGCTCTGAGATTACGTCAGCCGGTTACTTGCCCAAATCTTTGAATCAGCGCATCGTTTAACTGTTCCCTGCGGTGCTGACTCACCGTCGTACCCACACACTCCGACCCTGCCATGAGCAAGCCATGAAACTGTCGCCTGTAAACGTTCTCTTTCTGATTCTCGTCGTCGCGTTACAAGTTGTTCCGACGCGGGTTCATGCTGAGACGAAGATTGGATTTCGGCAGTTGACGATTGTTGAGCCGATCGCTGTTCAGCGCGGAGTCAGTCAGCAGGTCAATTTGCGTTCGAACTTTACGCTCGACGGAACTCATGCGGTGTTCTTCGATCAGCCGGGCGTGACGATGACGTTTGCGGAGAAGGCACCGAAAGAGGCACCTCGCAAAGGCCGAGGTTCCGACGGGACACCGTTCACGTTTGACGTCGTCGTTTCTGCCGACGCCGAGCCCGGAATTCGAGAACTTCGCGTTGCCACCGATCAGGCGGTTTCGAGTGTTTCGCACCTGATGGTCACAGATTATCCGGTGATCCGCGAAGACGAGAAGAAAGTCAACAACGCACGCGACCAGGCCGTCGCGGTCACTTTGCCGGTCGCCATCTGCGGCCGCATCGAACGGGCGGAGGACGTTGACTTTTACTCATTCGAAGGAACGGCCGGGCAGGAGATCACGGCCGAATTGTTCGCTCAGCGAGCCACCGCCGGAATTCATGGCATGGTTGTGCGAGGTCCGCTGATTTATCTGATGGACGGGCTGATGACGCTGTACGGTCCCAACGGGCAGGTTGTCGCCCAGAACGATAACTTTTTCGGAGGCGATTCATTTATCGCAGC
>JBLFXD010000249.1:0-8522 GCA_047611045.1 Planctomycetaceae bacterium
TGTAAATCCGTGGCTTTCTTTTTCAGCAGATCCTATGGGTTCAGGACGATCTTGCCGGTCAGTGTTCCGCTTCCAGAAAGCGTGTTGTCTTCCTGGAGCTGGTGTGCGGCGGCGGCTTCAGCGAGTGGGAACGTCTTGCCGATCCGTGGTGCCCAGCCGCCTTGTGTGGCGAGTTCGTTGATGGCGTCTGCGGATGCTCGTTGCTCGTCGGGCGTGGCGTTGAACATGGCGAAGCCGTGCAGACGGAGATCTTTCACGTAGAACGGTCCGACGGGGAATTCCGGTCGAGCGGTTCGGCCGGCCATGAAGATGATGCGGCCTCGTGACGACATTAGCCCGACGGTTCGATCCGGGGTCGGTTCTCGCTGCGTTTCGAACCAGACATGCAGCCCGCCGTTGGCTTCGGCGAACTCGCGAATCTGATCGTCGAGGCTCTCGTCGTGATAGTTGATGACGCAGTCGGCTCCCCAGCTCTCGCACAGCGACTTCTTTTCGGCGTTTCCGACCGTCGCGATGACTTTCGCGCCGGCGGCTTTCGCGAGTTGAACCACCGCCGCGCCGACCCCGCCGGTTCCGCCGTTGATGAAGACGGTCTCGCCGGTTTTCAATTCTCCGTGCAGAAACAGGCCAAGGTGAGCGGTGATTCCGACCAAAGCTCCCGCTGCCGCGACATCATCCGACATCGACTCCGGAGTCGGATATAACCAGTCTTCGCCGACAGCTGCGTATTCAGCAAACGTGCCCTTACGACCGAAGAGGCTCTGATTGCTTCCCCAGACGCGATCTCCGACTTTGAACCGAGTAACGTCCGCGCCGACAGCTTCGATGGTCCCAGCAAGATCACAACCGACGATGTAGGGAAACTCGGTCGCCAACGCGACGGCGCCGCTGCGGATGTAAGTGTCGATTGGGTTAACGGCGACCGCTCCGACTTTGATGAGCACTTCACCCACTGCCGGTTCAGGAGTTGGCAGGTCGTCGTACTGAATGACGTTCGGCTCGCCGGTCGCACGAATGAAAGCAGCTTTCACAATAACATTCCTTCAGCGGTCACTTGCTTGAATTGTAGGGTGGGCACCGCCCACCAAGTTGTGTTTCTGGTGGTGGGCAATGCCCACCCTACTCAATTTTTCTCACGCCAAGACGCAAAGGAATGAGTTCGCCGGTCGCGTCTTTTCTTTGTGCCTTGGCGACTGTGCGTGCCCTGTTACTCGTCAGTCGCCGCTTCCGGCTCAGCGGAGAAACCCTGCGAGACGAGTTCTTTCACGAAAGGTGTCACGTCCTTTCTGTAGGTAAACGATTCACCGGAAGATTCGTCAAACATGCGGGCTAGTTTTCCATCGACACCGAAAACGAAGACTGCAGGGATGGATCCGATTTTCAATTTGTCATCCATCACGGTCAGGCTGTCTTCGCTGAGGATGAAGTTATCGAGCGTCGCTTTCTGCTGCTCAAGAAATTCCAGAGCCGACTTGCGACATTCTTCGATGGGATAGTCGGAAAGGCCTTCGTAGTCGAGGCTCGCAGAAACACATCGAACCTGGTCGTGCGGGAGTTCGTTGTGGATTGCAACCAGGCCCGGAAACTCCTTCATGCACGGTGGGCAGGAAGTCGACCAGTAATCGACGACGACGATCTTTCCTTTGGACGCTTCGATCGAAGTCTGCAGCTCGTCGAACGTGGCGATTGTCAGCTCAATGGTTGTTGTCGAGTTCAGGCCTCCCGAACCCGCATCGCCTGCTGGCTGGACGGACCCGGCCGAGTCAACAGTTGGTTTGGCCGGAGCGGCATCCGGTGCGGACGCCTCGGTGGTGGGGTTTTGCTCGCAACCTGCAGCGGCAAGAGCGAAGACGAAAAGGCAAACTATTGGACAGACGAATCGAGACATGGCGAAGTTCCGCTCAGAGATTTTTGAGGTAGGCTGGAACAAGCTTTACGCAGTTCCGGCATTCGTCAGTCAATAGCCATTCGCCGCCGGAACAGCGAGACGCTCGTTCCAGCCTACTGATGCACGCCTTATTGAAAAGTCAGCCGGTCAAGGCAAACATAGCGTTACGCGTGCTGAAGGAGCATCTCGCGAAACTGGCCGAACAGGTAATGGCTGTCGTGTGGGCCGGCCGAAGCTTCGGGGTGATACTGCACGGCAAACGCTGGGTAATCTTTGTGTCGGATGCCTTCGACGGTCTGATCGTTGAGATTCACGTGGGTGACTTCGATGTTTGACGGCATCGAAGCTGCGTCTAAAGCGAAGCCGTGATTCTGGGAGGTGATCTCGACTTTGCCGGTCGACTTGTCGAGAACCGGCTGGTTGGCTCCGCGATGTCCGAATCGCATCTTGAAGATTTCAGCACCGCAGGCCAGACCGAGCAATTGGTTGCCGAGGCAGATTCCGAAGACCGGCACTTTGCCCAGCAATCCCTGGATCGTCGAAATCGCGTATGCGAGCGGTCGAGGATCGCCGGGGCCGTTGGACAGGAAGACGCCCGCCGGGGAGAGTTCCAGAATCTGTTCCGCGCTCCAGGTTCCTGGCACGACGGTGACTTTGCAGCCGAGCTGTTTCAGGTGTCGCGGGATGTTCCACTTCATGCCGTAGTCGATCGCGACGACGTGTGCGCCTTCTTCTGTCGATGCCGCGTGAAGTCCTTCGTAGCCGAAAGTCACCGGGTCCCGGGTGATGCCGTGAAGTCCTTCTGACCAGCCGGCGCTTTCGGTCGGGATCACTTCCCGGGCGAGGTCCTGGCCAGCAAGTTCCGGGCTCTTCCGAGCTTTCTCGATTAACGAGTCGTTGTCCAGATCCTCGGTCGAAATGACGCCGGTCATCGCGCCGTGAATTCGGATTCGCCTGACGAGTGCTCGCGTATCGAGCCCCTCGATGCCAATGACGCCGTGCTTCTCAAGGTAAGAATCGAGCGACTGATTCGAGCGGTAGTTGCTTTCGTGGCGGCAGAGTTCCTTGACGATAAAGCCTCGCAGCGACAGCCCACCGCTTTCGACATCCTCAAGGTTGACGCCGTAATTTCCGATCAGCGGGTACGTCATCGTGACGATCTGGCCGCAGTAGGACGGGTCGGTGAGGATTTCCTGGTAGCCGGTCATGCTGGTGTTAAAGACGACTTCGCCGTGGATTTCACCAGAGGCACCAAAGGCTCGGCCTTCGAAGACCGTACCATCAATCAGAGCGAGTTTCGCCGGACGACTCATGAGTCTGCACCGTGAGCGTGAGAACGAATTTGGAACGCAGGGGTGTCCCTGCAGAAAGCGAGCGCAGGCGCGCGAGGCGGGGGTGGCTTCTATCAAATCGCGGCGCAAAAAAGAAGAGACCGCCCTCGTGGACGGTCTCTAATATTGCTTGTGAAAGAGGTCGCGTTGGGGTCAGTCGGTGGTGCTGCTTTCGTCCTGGCGGAGCACGAAATCACTGAATCTCAACGACTCGCCAGTTTCGGCGGTCATGTTGGAGAATAATTCGCCCATGATCCGGTGAAAGTGCTCTCGGCGGACCGAGTAGAAGTTGTGTTTGCCATCGCGTCGAGCCTCGATCAGGCCCGCGACTCGCAGCAGTGCCAAGTGGTGGCTGACCGCCGGCTGACTCTGGTCAAGACGCTCGCAGAGTGCTGTAACGTGAAGTTCGCCTTCGCGCATCAGGTACATCAGGACCCGCAGTCGCGTTTCGTCCGACAGCAGTTTAAAGGTCTGAACAAGGTCCTGTTCCAGCTGATCCGGTAACCCGGTTGATGCCACTTTTCGGCCTTTATCAAGTTCTGAAAGACTGCTGATCATGTCATCCTCGGTTTCTGCTTCGCGAATCGGTTCGGATTCCGAATCCGAATCCGCTGTGCCATGATTGTCTGTCAACGTGACCTCAGTATTTGCGACCTCTGGAAGAGCGCAAGCCCAATCCAAGTGGTCAGATAACGCGACGATCAGATCGGTTGAACGAACCGGACGCCCGCAGATCTACGATAGGAACTGTAAAACCGTCGAATCAGTCGTGATCAAACTGAAGAATTGTCCAACATCGGCGATGACGACGAAGACACCAACGCATGAAAGGACGCATCCTGAGCGTGTTCAAGGACTTTGATTGCTGACGAAACGTCAATCGAAATGCTGAATGACCCGGCAACAGATGTGAGAAGCACAGAACGTGCGTCGATTGGGTCATCGAGAAAAGGATTCGGAGATTATGGACGGACGGAAATGGCTCGTCAATCAGTGAACAGGGATTTCCGACAAGGTTAAGAAATTACCTGTTTGGCCCATGTTTCGCCTTCGGATCCGCTGCTGGTTGAGTCGGAGCAACGTTTTCCGCACCGTCAATTCGGAGTTGCCGACCGTCGTCGAGTTTGACGGTTGTGTCCATTTTGCTCGTTTCAGAGAGCGAGCTGGCGCTGGCGACCGGCTGCGTCAGTCGCAAACTGGCCGGGACATTTTCAGCACAATCTTCCACCCGTCGGATGCCCGCCCCGAGCGAGTTCAGCCGTGTCTCAAGCTGCTCGTAACCGCGATCGAGGTGGTAAATCCGGCGAATGACAGACTCGCCCTCGGCGGCCATCGCTGCCAGGACAAGAGCCGCGCTGGCTCGCAGGTCGCACGCCATCACGCAGGCGCCGTGCAGTTTGTCGGTTCCGCTGATGATCGCGCTTTGCCCTTCACGGTGGATACTTGCGCCCAGGCGGACCAGTTCGGCGACATGCATGAATCGGTCGGGAAAGACTTTGTCAGTCACAACGCTGATGCCGTCAGCCCGGCTGAGCAGCGCCATGAACTGTGCCTGCACGTCGGTCGGCAATCCTGGATACGGCAGGGCCGAACATTCTGTCGGAGTCAGTTTTTGAGTTGGGAACACGCGCAGCGTGCTGCGGTCCGATCCGCCGGCAGTCTCTGAGATTCCGACTCGGACACCGATATCGTTCAGCTTATCGAGCACTGCACTCAGGTGAGCGGTGCAGACGTTTTCAATGACGACCTCACCCCGAGTAATCGCTCCCGCAATCAGAAGCGTGGCGGCTTCAATTCGGTCGGGGATAACGTGATGGTCCGCTCCGGACAAAGACTGAACGCCTTCGATTCGCAGAAACGGAGTTCCCAGCCCTTCAATTTTCGCACCCATCGCGTTGAGAAGTCGTCCGTAATCAGCGACCTCGGGTTCGCACGCTGCTGACTCGATCGTAGTGATGCCGTCGGCCAGCGCCGCGGCAGCCATCACGTTGCAGGTTCCTGTGACCGTGCTGCCAAACGAGCCGCCGAGAAAGACTCGCCTGCCGCGCAGCCGTTTCGCTGTTGCGATCACATAGCCACGTTCGATTCGGATGTCCGCACCCAGAGCCTTCAGCCCCTTCAGGTGCAGGTCGATCGGCCGGTCGCCGATATTGCAGCCGCCGGGCAGCGACACTGTCGCCCTCCCGCGACGAGCCAGCAGAGGACCGAGCACGCAAATACTGGCGCGCATGCGACGGACAAGTTCGTAGTCAGCGACAACCGGCGAGCTATCGATCACTTCCAGCCGAAGCGAGTTATCTGCCTGTCGTTCGCTGGTCACGCCGAGCGTGCCGAGCAGTTGCGACAGCGTTCGAACGTCAACCAGGTCCGGGACGTCGTGCAGAGTGATCGGGCCGTCGGCCATCAGCGACGCGGCCATGATCGGCAGTGCTGCGTTCTTTGCACCGCTGACGCGAACGCGACCATTCAGAGGCTTCCCGCCCCGCACGACAAACATGTCCATCCCTGGACTCCTCAGTCTGAGTTAGTTTTGTGTCAGCTCGTCGGTTTCTTTTTCGCCCAGACAACTCGCGAACGGCCTCCAAGATCCTTCACGATTTCAGCGGGCTCGTACCGGTTTGATGCTTCAAATAACTGAACCACCGCGTCGCCCTGCTGTTCGCCAATTTCGAGCATCAACGCTCCGCCGTCCGTCAGCCATGTCGCTGCTTCGAGGACCAGCCGCCTCACAATGTCCAACCCGTCCGCTCCGCCTCGCAGTGCGAGCTCGGGCTCGTGCAGCCGGACGTCTGGCTGAAGTGTATTCATTTCCTCATCCGTCACATACGGCGGATTGGCCGTGATCACGTCGAACGAGGCGTCGTCTGCCAGCAGGTTGAACAGGTCTCCCTGCAGCAGCGTGATCCGGTCCGTCAGTTTGTGCTTTTCGATGTTTCGCTGGGCGATCCCGTGAACCTGGCTGTCCAGCTCGATTGCGGTCAACGCTGCGGCGGCACAGTTCACAGCGATGGCAACCGGGACACAGGCCGTTCCCGTGCAGACATCCAGAATCCTCGGCGTCGGAAGCTCGTTCGCAACTTCCAGAGCGGTCATCACGAGAGTTTCCGTGTCGGGTCTGGGGATCAACACGCCGGGCTCGACTTCAAAATCAAGACCAAAGAACTCACGAAAGCCGACGAGGTAGGCGACCGGTTCTAACGTGGCCCGCCGCCTGACGAGATCGCGCATGGTCGCGCGTTCTTCCGGAGTCATCGGTGCATCGAACTCGGTGTAAAGCTGGATTCGCTGGCAGTTTCGAGAGTGTGCCAGAAGGATCTCAGCATCGAGCCGCGCGGACTCGCAGCCGTGCTGTTTCAAATGGCCGATCGTCCAGTCGAGGACCTTTCTGACGGTCCAGACTTCGGTCGGCTCAGCAGTTTCAGAAATCCCTTCGCCGCTCACTGGGTGTTCCGTATCGGTACAGCGATCTTGTGGGATCTAAACTGCACCGCCCTTGAGGCGTTCCGTCCGGTCGAATTCGAGAAGAGCATCGGTCAGTTCGTCGAGATTTCCCTGCAGCACCTGGTCCAGCTTGTGAATGCTCAGATTGATTCTGTGGTCGGTGATCCGGTTCTGGGGGAAGTTGTAAGTGCGGATTCGCTGGCTGCGGTCGCCGGATCCAACCAACGTGCGACGATGTTCCGCTCGCTCGTCTGCCGCTTCCTGCTCTTTCTGTTCAAGCAGCCGGCTTCGCAGAACTCGCATCGCCTTCGCGCGGTTCTTGTGCTGACTTTTTTCGTCCTGAATCTTTACCACGATTCCAGACGGGATGTGGGTGATGCGGACGGCACTTTCAACCTTGTTGACTTTCTGCCCGCCCGGGCCGCCGGCACGCATCGTGTCAACCTGAAGGTCCTCGTTGTCGATTTCGACTTCGACATCGATTGCCTCAGCCATGACAGCAACGGTGGCCGCGCTGGTGTGAACTCGCCCCTGAGCTTCCGTTTCCGGAACTCGCTGAACGCGGTGGCCGCCACTTTCAAACTGCAGCCGGTGGAAGCAGCCTTCGCCAGCAATTGACAGGACCAGTTCTTTCAAGCCGCCGAGTTCCGAAGCGTTCATTTCTATGATTTCGAACTTCCAGCCGTAAAGTTCGAAATATCGCCGATACATCTCGAAAAGATCGCGAGCGAACAGGGCAGCTTCGTCGCCGCCAGCTCCAGCTCGGATTTCCATGATGCAGCTGCCACGGGTCAGCGAATCGCCGGAGAGAACGATGTCTTCCAGATCTTCCCGCAGCTTGTCGTACTGAGCGGTCAGGTCGGCGAGTTCTTCGCGAGCGTACTCGCGAGCGGCGGAGTCTGTTTCTTCCTGAAACATCTCCTTGGCAGTTTCGCAGTCCTCTTCGAGCTGGTTGAACTCGCGAGTGCGAATCGCGACTTTCGACAGTCCGCCGTACTCTTTCTGAATGTCGAGCAGCTTCTGAGTGTCCGCAATGACTTCGGGATCCTGCAACTGCAGCTCAAGCTCTTCGTAGCGTTTGAGCTTTGTCTGCAGAGTGGGAAACATGAGGAATCATCCTTAACCAACGGGGACTGACGACTTCAAAACCGAACGCGACGAGTCTGAATGTCAGGTTCGGATTGTTCTCGGCGAAAACTCCTCGTTTGCATGCAAGTTCTACTGGCATGCTGCCCGTTGATAGCGAGGTAGCGATTTTGTTCGCTACGAAATGAACAGGCACGAGGCGACAGTTACCGCGTAGAGCCGCTCACAAAGAACGCCACGCGAGAAGTTCGTCTGTCACCCGGCTGGCTAACTTTTCTTGCGATTGGCCCAGTCGTACTTCTTCTGGAACTTTTCAACGCGCCCAGCACTGTCGATGTACTTCATCGTTCCCGTGTAAAACGGGTGGCAGGATGAGCAGATATCAATCTGCAGCTTTTCGACAGTCGCTCGAGTCTGGAAGCTGTTGCCACAGCTACATTTAACTTCGGTTTCGAAGTATTCCGGGTGGATATCTTTCTTCATGACGCTACCTGAGTGCAAAATCGACTATGAGGGTTGTTGACCACGCCTTGGGATCAACTTGAGAATCACCGAAAACCCGCCCATGCGGATCGGATTCGAAGCAAGCCGAGCAGTCTATGGACGACTTCTCGAAACAGCAAGTGCGTCGTCAGTATCGACCGGCTAAGCGTTGCTCTGCAGCGAAGAATTGCAGGTCGTTACGGCTGTTTCGGCACTAACCTGTGGCTCGCCAGCCAGATTCCCGACCTGTTCAGCTCTGAATGACTGAATCGCCAGCATGACCGCTCCGGTGA
>JBLFXD010000250.1:0-8518 GCA_047611045.1 Planctomycetaceae bacterium
GCAATGCACCCCTACCGTTTAACAGCTACAACTGGGCTGGTTTTGCAAGGCAGCAGTTGGCCAATGTTTGGGGCGAGTCAGTTGAAGCAGAGTGAGTCGGATGACGTCGGCCATTTCACCCTACTGGGTGCTACGGGTGACGCCGGTTGAATTCAGGGGATAAAGGGTGGCACAGGTTGCTCGTCAACCTGTGTGCGAAGCACAAGAGGCAAGCGGCCGTTTGAGTCTCAGAACCAAGGTGGATGGACTCGCGTCGTTGCACGACCCTGTTTGCAAGCAAACACGGCCACCCGGTGTGTCGTCTCCTGCTCGGTCGGTGACTGCCGCCGCAGGGCATGTCAAACGCGGCGACCATGCAGAACGGAGGCATGTGTATCCCCGTGTCCGCAAGGTATCGGCCTGGTTTCCAATATTTAGCCCAATTCTCGTCGCTGGAAAGCTGAATGATTTTTGGGCAGCGTTCGGTTGCCTTAAGAGTGCAGGTGCGCCCGGCCGGTTCAGTGAACCGGCCGGGCTCTGCTTTTCTGTCAACTTTCAACAATCGACCATCAACTATCGAGCGTGCTCGACGGCTTTGGTTTCTCGCAGGACGACCACTTTTACTTCGCCGGGGTAGGTGAGATTTTCTTCGATGGCAGCGGCACACTCTTTGGCGAGCTTGGCGGATTCGCGATCGTTGACTCGGTTTGAGTCGACAATGATGCGAATTTCGCGGCCGGCCTGGACGGCGAACGCGTGGTTGACGCCTGGGAAGCCGACGGCGATGGCTTCCAGATCCTCGAGCCGTTTGACGTAGCGTTCCAGATTTTCGCGTCGAGCTCCTGGTCGAGACGCTGACGCTGCATCGGCGGCGGCAACCAGCACCGTGTAGATGAACTCGGGCCGAATGTCGTCGTGGTGCCCAGCGGCAGCGTGAACGACTTCTTCGCCTTCGTTGTAACGTTTGAGGAGTTCCGCTCCGACGGCCGGGTGACCACCTTCCATTTCGTGGTCGGCTGCTTTGCCGATGTCGTGCAGAAATCCGCAGCGACGTCCGAGTGTCGGATCGAGGCCGAGCTGCTCGCAGAGCAAACCGGTGATTGTCGAAACCTCAATCGAGTGTCGCAGCACGTTCTGGCTGTAACTGGTTCGGAATTGAAGCCGCCCCATCAGGTACACGAGCTTTTCGTGCAACCCGACAATGTTCGCTTCGTGACAGGCTTCGAGGCCCAGCTTGCGAATGTGAGCGTCCATTTCCTTGTCAGTTTCGGCGACGACTTCTTCGATCCTTGTCGGATGAATTCGCCCGTCTTCGATCAGCTTGATCAGAGACAATCGAGCGATTTCGCGACGCACTTTGTCGAACGCTGAAACCACCACGACGCCCGGCGTGTCGTCAACGATGACGTCCACTCCGGCGATCTTTTCGAAGGCTCGAATGTTGCGACCTTCGCGGCCGATGATGCGGCCTTTCATTTCGTCGTTCGGAATATCGACGGTCGAGACGGTCATCTCGGACGTCTGAGCCGAAGCGATTCGCTGAATGGCCATGCCGAGAATTTCGCGAGACAGCTCTTCCTGCCGGTTCTTCAGTTCGCTTTCGTACTTGAGGATCAGGCCGCCGGTCTCGTCCTTCAACTGACGATCGAGACGGTCGAGCAACAAGTCCTTAGCCTGTTCGGGGCTGAGGCTGCTGATGCGGTACAGCTTGTCCTGTTCCTCGGCGAGCAGACGATCGACTTCCTTTTCTTTGACTTCCATCGCCTTGCTGCGAGTGGTCAATTTCTGCTGTTGCCCTTCGATCATCCTTTCGCGTTTGACGAATTCTTCGTCGCGGTCGTCCAACGCGCCTTCGCGTTTGTCGAGCTCCCGCTCGCGCTGGTGCAGTCCGTCTCGCATGTCGTTGAGCGAGGCTTCCATCTCCTCGCGTTTCTTCAGCAGTTCTTCTCGAGCCTTCAGTTCCTCGTCGCGTTTGACTGTTTCTGCGTCCCGTTTGGCCTGTTCGAGAATCTGGTCTCGATCCTGGTAAGAAGCGCCTCGTCGAATTCGTTCGAAGAAGAATCCGACAGCACCTCCACCGGCGAGACCAAGTAAGGCGCCAATGAGCATATTATCCATGAGCTGCGTCCTTATGCCGACCCGTTTGACGCAGCCGCTCTAACTGCCGGCCAGGGGCCGAATCAGTCGGGCAGAGAATTCCGGCAACGACGCCGCGAAAGAGCGAACGCCGTCACGATGGAATCCGGCACAGAAAGCTCCACCCGTTTGTCCAGAAAACTCGACGCCTTTGCAGGCGACGATCAGGCCGGACGATCGCGGATCAGAAAACGGAGCTGAGCAGTTCGGGAAGACTCAGAGCTGTCGCTTTACGTGCGCACGCACGACTCTCGAACGGCCACCAGGTGGCACGCCGGGAGACCCTCGTCGGGCTTCGCGAAGATGCCGCAGTTCGATGGCCACTGACTGAGGAAACTGACCGGTTTGCGAGATTCGAACGGCAGCCGTTCCCGTCACAAAGACAGGAACAAGTCGAACTCGCAGCGGCCGCTCAACGAGCAGCCAGGCTGTCAGAATCGCCAGCAGAGCCATCAGGATTGGCATCACTATCTGAAAAGAAACCAGCATAGGTAAGGCACGGCCTCAAATACTTCCACACGTCCAAGCGGATTTCAAAAGCGAAATTCGAGCGGACAAACTGACGCAGCTACCGTTTCCTCGAAGGTGCTTTTTGTACCGAGAGGCTACGGTTGTTGTTCCCGCCGCTCAAAAAAGAGATGAATCTGGAAAGGACTCGATCGAATTCGAGAGAGACAGGGCTGGCAATCCTAACAAAGGCCATCGGTCGTTCAAGCGACGGTCCGGGCCGAGTAATACAGTCCACGGATTCGTTACAACCGTGCAAAATGTGACCTGCAAAACGCGAGTCTCAGGCGAGCCGCGTGCCGTCAGGCCGCGAGTTTTCGACGGTCGTCACGTTACTCGTTCCTACGCTCCAGCGTGGGAATGGTTCCTTGTGACGCTCCGCGTCTGGTCATGCTGGAGACGCGGAGCGTCCGGCGTTTCGTTCCCACGCAGAGCGTAGGAACGAGAGAGCCAAATTCTTCGGTCAGGCCGGAATCAGCCCCGTCGTTTCCGGGAATCCGGCCATCAGGTTGAAGTTCTGCACCGCGACTCCGGACGCGCCTTTGATCAGGTTGTCGAGTGCGGACAGGATGGTGATCACACCTTTTGTCCGTCGAACCGTGATGTGGCAATAGTTGGTCTCGGTGACGTGCTTCGTCGCTGGCAGGTGATCGACGACCTGAACGAACGGCTTGCCTGCGTAGAACTCGCGCATTGCGGCGAGTAGATCCGCGTCCGAAGCGTCGGTCGTGGGGCGAGCGTAAATCGTCGCCAGTATCCCTCGATCCATCGGCACCAGGTGCGGCGTAAACACGACGTCGACGGCGTCGCCCGAGATCGTCGACAGCACCTGCTCGATCTCTGGCATGTGGCGATGCCCACCGACTCCGTACGCCGAGATGCTTTCGTTGCATTCTGAGTAAAGTGTGCCCAGCTTCGGTGATCGGCCGGCTCCGGAGACGCCGCTCTTCGCGTCAATGATGATTCCGGTTGGCTCGACCAGCTTGTTCGCCAGCAACGGAGCGAGCGCGAGGATCGACGTGCTTGTATAGCAGCCAGGGTTCGCGATCAAATCTTTGTCCGCGATCTGGTCGCCGAAGATTTCCGGGAGCCCGTAAACTGTCGGCCCCAGCCGAGCGGGATCTGAATGCTCAAGCCCGTACCAGGTTTTGTAAACGTCCTTATCGTTCAGACGATAATCAGCGGACAGGTCGACGACTCGAACGCCCAGGTCCAGCAGCTGAGGGATGATCGACGTGCTGGCTCCGTGCGGGAGGCAACAGAAACAGAAGTCCGCCCGCTCAGCAATTTGCGCCGGAGTCAGGTCTTCGCACTTCAGATCCAGTCGGCCGGTGAGCGACGGATGAATCGACGAGATCGACGGCGAACCTTCCTGCCGAGTCGTGGCGGCGGTGATCTGAACTTCCGGGTTCCGGAGCAGAATTCGAATCAGCTCAACAGCGGTGTAACCGGTGGCTCCGGCGATCGCGACACGGATCATGATGAAGACTCGTCGTGGGATTTGGGAGAAGAATTGGTTCGAGAAGCAGTGTAAATGGTCTGTTAAAACCAGTTGAAAATCTGACCGTTAGTGTGCCACTGGCTCTGCCAGTGCGAATCATTTTTGGACTTCCGTTCGACACAGCACTGGCAAAGCCAGTGGCACACATTTCAAACTCGCTGAGTGACCCGTTTCTCTCAAACTAAAGCTCATTCCGTCAGTCAGCTCGCCAGGCTTTGAAGGTGAATCCTGGCTCGTCGGAATTGTCGAGCGGAAAACTGCTCAGCACTCGCGATCGAGCAACATCGCCGTAAATGTCGCGGACAATCCCGCTGACAGCGGCCTCGTCGAGACGTTTGTCCGGATACCGCCGCATGATCAGCCCAAGTAGATACGCGGCTTCCGGAGGAGGTTCGCCAGCTTCAACCTTTTCGCCCGGCTCGTCTTTCGCCCGCTTTGCATCGGTCCCTGATTTGTCAGCAGCCGGTGGTTTCGAATCAGCTTTCTTCGGAGTGACATCCTGACCGATCGCGGATGCCTGATCCGCCGCCAAAGCCGCACTGCCGGCTAGAGCCAGCGTGAACTCGCGCCGGGTGACGACAGGTTTGGGCATTTGCGTTTCCTCGGACTTCGGCTCAACGGTTCTGAACGTTGTCACGTACGCGGGCAGTGTGCCAATTCGCAGGAAACTGTGCGAGTCCACAACTTGCCCTCGGCGGAAAGTCGCTCATACTGTGCCGACGAAAACCGCTCACCACGCAAACAGCTTTACCATAGGAGAAATCACGATGTTGCTTCGACGAAGCTTTGAACTGGCACTGACCGCTGCGTTTGCTCTCGTCCTCACCGGCTGCACGGACAGCAGTTCGGAATTCACGGAAGTCAGCCACGACGAGTCCGAAGTCGGACACGACGATCACAGCGGCCACGGACATGGGGCTCATGGCCCGAACGGTGGCGAGATCGTTGAAGTCGGCAACGAAGAGTTTCATGCAGAAGTCGTCGTCGACGAAGATACTCACCGCATTGATGTGTTTGTCTTGGGTTCCGACGCCAAAACTGCAAAGCCGATCGACGCGACGGAAATCTCGGTCAGCTTCAAACACGGCGACGAAGTGGAAGACTTCAAACTCGCCGCTGCGGCACTCGACGGAGAGGCTGAAGGGCAATCATCGAAGTTCACTCTGACCAGTGAAGAACTCTTCGAAGAATTGCATGAGCATTCCGAAGGCGCGACGCTGAGCTTCACAGCGGGCGGAGAATCGTTGTCTGGCACGGTCACGCACTCCCACGATCATGGTGACGAGCATGGGCATCAAGACAGCCACGCTCACGGCGATAAGCACGACGACGGTGACGACGACGCTCATCACGATGACCACCCCGCGGGTGAAAAAGATGGAGAAGGTGACAAGCACAGTAAAGATGACGACGGCGACGAACACAGCGACAAGGCAGACTCCGACGACGTCACCAAAGAAGCCGACACGGAAGAAAAGCCAACGAAAGAGTAGACGCGAATTTTTGACCAAGGATTCAATTAGGAGCCGAGCGGCGACTGGCTGTTCGGCTCCGGCACTTTTTTGATCATCGAAGTTTTGGCATCAACGGATCAATGAACCGATACTTCAGCCCTGCATTCAATCATTTGGGACTGAACTGGAGCGACGCGTGATGAAAGAATTCCAATCAAACTTTCGAGCAAGCAACATCGTGGCAGCCCTCTGCGGGGCGGCACTTCTGTTTCAGTCCGTCGCCCAACCAGCAATGGCCGAGGATGTTGAGTCGAGCGCTGCTTCACTGGAAGCAGTCCGAGAGAACGCTGTGCGCTTCCTCAGGCTGACTCAGTCTTCAGACGGAACCTGGACGACAGCCAACGTGCCAGGCATCACCGCTTTGTGCGTCACTTCGCTGCTGCAAAGCGGAGTTCCGGCCGACGATCCGGCAGTGGCTCGTGCCCTTAATTTTCTGACCGGCTTGGTTCGAGACGACGGCGGTATCTACCACCCTCAGACTCAGCATCGGAATTACGAAACGAGCATCACGGTGCTCGCGCTTTCGGCTGCCAACTCAAACGGCAAGTACGACAAGATCATTCGCAACGCCGAGAAGTTTCTGCGAGGTCTGCAGTGGGACGAGGATGAAGAACAGAAACCGGAAGACCCCGGCTACGGCGGAGCTGGTTACGGTAAGCATCAACGTCCGGACCTGTCGAACACTCAGTTCCTGCTCGAAGCATTGAAAACCGCCGGCGTCAAAGCCGACGACCCGGCCATGCAGAAGGCTCTGACGTTCGTCTCTCGTTGCCAGAACCTTGAAACCGAGCACAACAACACGCCGTTCGCCGCAAAGATCGACGACGGCGGCTTCTACTACACACCCGCCGCTGGCGGCACATCGCAGGCCGGAGTCGACGCCAACGGCGGGCTGAGATCGTACGCGAGCATGACTTACGCCGGCCTCAAGAGCATGATCTACGCGGGCGTCAAAAAGGACGATCCGCGAGTCAAAGCCGCGCTGACCTGGATCACGAAGCACTATTCCCTCAAAGACAACCCCGGCATGGGCAAGCAAGGCCTTTACTACTACTACCACACGTTTGCCAAGACGCTGTCGGTGCTCGAAATCGACGAGCTGAAAGAATCATCGGGAACAGCCCACAATTGGCGAAGCGAACTCGTCGCCACGCTCGCTAAGGGCCAAAAGACGAACGGAAGCTGGATCAACGAAGCCGATCGCTGGTACGAAGGCGACCCGAATCTTGTTACCGCCTACGGTCTGCTGGCTTTGTCACATTGCGAGCCCGCGAAGGCTGCCAAGTAGGTCCACGATTGAGCTGCCTGTTGAGGTTCTGGTGGGTCGCGGTTAAAAAGTTGAGGCATTGAGCGACGCGATTCCGGCAGTGCCTGTCCGCTGCCGTCGCCATTTCAGCCCCGACACCGAGAGTATTATTCGTGACGTCCTCGTCCGAGTTTCAGCTGCCCGCTGGCGACACCCATTCCGAAGGTGACCCCGGCGGCGGTGACAGCACGCTCGACCTTCCGGACATGGAAGCGTTGAAGGCGGGAAAGAAACGGTCGGCCAATCCCGGCTCGACAATATTCGACAACAAGCCTGCGAAGCTTCGAAACCGGACGGCTTCGGAAAGTGAGATTCGGCAGCTAGGCGATTTTCGAATCAAAGAGGCGATCGGCGAAGGCAGCATGGGAGAAGTCTTTCTTGCCGAACAAAGCAGCCTCGGCCGTAAAGTCGCGTTGAAGCTTCTGCCGAAGGAGTTCGCCGCTAACGAAACCTTGCGAGAACGCTTTCTCCGAGAAGCAAAGTCGCTTGCTTCCCTCGATCACCCGCACATCGTTCGCGTTTATGCGATGGGCGAAGAAGCTGGGCATCACTACGCGGCGATGGAGTTCATCGACGGAGCGTCGCTGCAGGACATCATCGATCAGAAGAAACGATTGTCGGTCGGCGACGCCGTTCAGATCACGCTGGTTTGTGCGACTGCTCTCGAACACGCTCACAACCAAGGCATTATTCATCGCGACATAAAACCGGCGAACATTCTGGTCTCGCGAGACGGCATGGCGAAGGTCGCCGACTTCGGGCTCGTCAAACTCGTTCAGGCCGACATGTCGATGACTGCAACCGGCACGGGACTCGGCACACCCGAGTACATGGCTCCTGAACAGTCTTACGACGCTCGCACCGCCACACCGGCATCGGATGTATTTTCGTTAGGAGCCATGCTCTACGTCATGCTGACCGGAGAGCTGCCCTACAAAGGCAAGTCGGTCGTCGAGCTCCTCACCGCCAAGCAGTCGGGCAAGTATGCGCCGGCAAAGTCACTCAACCCGGAAGTCCCCGAACGGCTAGACCTGATCATCCATCGCACGCTCGTGCCCGAACCGAAGCAACGATACGCGTGCTGCTCGGAGCTGATTCGCGATCTCTCGACTCTCAGTCGTCATAACGATTCGCTCAGCTTCTGCGATAGTAAAACACCCTACGTGGCCTACGGAGCCTGGTCGAAAACCGCAAACTCCTCCGGAGCGACAGCAAGCGCCGTCAGTTCAGCGACGACGTCGCCGGCTTCCAGATCGACAGGCCAGAAGAGTCCTGCATCTCAGCGAGACGCCAGCCCCACACCGGGCGCCGATTCTGCCGCGAAGATGTGGTACGTCTCGCACAAGAACAAGCTCGGCAAACAGGTTCTTTCGAAGATGATGACCGACGAGCTGATCCTGGCTCTTGAGCGCAAACTTCTTCCGCCAACGGCTCAGGTGAAGTCGGCTCAGAATCAGCCATTCAGACCACTGGGAGATCACAGCGAGTTTCATCCGGTACTCGGGCGTCTGGGTGTGCCTATTCGAAAATCGCCCGCCGCTCAGCAGAAGTCGACCGGCCAGAAGAAGAGACGAC
>JBLFXD010000251.1:0-8513 GCA_047611045.1 Planctomycetaceae bacterium
TTCTTCGGCTGGTTGAAGACATTGTTGATCTGCACGACGCAGTAGTGCGGGTAGAGTCGGTCCAGGCGTGGGATGTCTGGCAGGATGTAGCTGCTCCAGCGGATGTCGCATTCTCGCGGGCCGAACTTGAACTTGCCGGTGGCTGGTCGGTCGCTTTCGTCGAGCTTCGGGACGTGGTTCACGCTGTTGTGAGGCCCGCAGCAGAATTCCCAGACGTTGTCGGTCACTTTGATGGCAAAGCTGTTGTGCAGATCGCCGGTCATGACGAAGACCTTTTTGCCCATCTTGCCCCACTCGTCGATCAGCATTTCCCTTTCGTCGAAAAAGCCGGTCCAGGCTTCTTCTTTGTTTCCGGCTGCCTCGAAGCCGCCGGCTCCAGAGTGAGGGATCATGAACGGCACGGTCGAGACTACAAAGAAGAAATCGGCATCGCTGCGTTTCATCGAACGAAGCAGCCATTCTCGCTGCGGTTTGCCAATCATCGAGATGCCGGGTTTGTCTCGCTGAGTGATGTCGTGCATGTCGCGATCGCCGCGGGTGTCGAGGAGAAAGAACTCACAGTTGGCGACTTTGAAACTGCCATAGCTGCGGCGGCCGATTGAGTAGCTGAGGTCCATGTCGTCGACTTTGGCCGGCATGTGCAGTCGCAGAGTGTGAGCGTCGACGACTTCGACAATGTCGTACACGTAGGAATTCTTGTTGCCATCGTCGTTGTCGTACTTGAGGTCGTTGACGCCGGCTTCGGCCGTTCCCCAGTGAACGTGCAGGTTCAGCATTTCCTTCAGTGGAAGCTTTGTGAAGTCGACGTTCTTATCAACCAGCAGGTCGCTGCCGGCCTGCATGCTGGCTTTGCCGTAGTGGATGTCCTGGTTGTGCTCCATCGGGTTCGCCCAGCCCAGGTAGTCGTACCAGGCGTGAGTTCCGATGTCACGGAAGACGGTCCGGCGGTGACGCTTGCCAGCTTCGGCTGAACCCCAGATGTCGTTGACGAGTTCGTGGTCGTCGAACGTGAAATAGCTCGGCACGTTGCGATGCCATTTGGCCAGTTCGACACCTCGACTGAGGTAAAGCTTGTAATTTTCCCAGACGCCAACGACCGTCGGCATGACCTGAACGGAGAGTGGGAATTCTTTTGCTCCCTGATTGAGTCGCCACGTCTCCGGCTGATAAGTCCGCAGCTCTTCGTAGAGCCAGTCGCCGTTCATGATGTGAAAGTGGACTTTGTCGACCCAATCGCGATTCAGGTTTTCGTACGTTGGAGATTGATGTCCCAGACCATGCAGAGGATTCTGATTCGCGCAGGAACCGATTTGAAACTTGAAGTTGAACAGTCCTTTGGGATTGTGTTCTGCATTCCGAGTATCGTCAGCGCTGGGCAGCGTGCGGAAACTTCCAGGAAAGCCATGCGGACGCTCATTAACCCAAATCTGATAGTGATACCGAGTGTCCGACTTCAGCTTTGTCAGTTGAACAGTCCCAGTATTGTCATGCCCGAGTTCCGTCGTGCCAGGTTCGCTGACCTTATCGAGCTTGTCCGCCTTCGTTCCGTAATGAACCTCGAACTGCCCCGGATCAGAAGTCCGCCCCCAGACAACCATCGAGTGCGCCGTCGGCTTTCCAAGCATCGGTCCATGCGTCAAACGAATCGGATCACGGAAGGCGTGAGCTGTCGAGCAGAGCCCAACGGTCAGGACGGCAGCGGCCAATGTCGTAGTGAGGCGACGATATTTCGAATCGGAGAAGATTTGTTGCGAAATCATGGTGCTTCCATCTTGGTGGGACGATGTGTTTTGACGTTGAGCGGAAAGTGTGACTGCTTGAACAGAAGACCGCAAAGCTCACAAAGGACTGGATGAGCGAATATTCTTCGTGGCCTTCGCGTCTTAGCGACTTCACGTAATCTCTCTTCGGAATGTTTCCCGAAGTCACTTTGAGAATGTGCCGCTTTTCAGAAACTCCAGCAGGTTGGCCATGTCCTGAGGTTTGATGTCTTTCTCGACGCCTTCGGGCATGAGCGAGACGTCGCTGGCTCGAATGACTTCGATTTCTCCGCGGCCGATGGTTTGCTCTTTCCCTTCAGCCATTCGCAGGACGACAGCTTCGGCGGATTCTGAGACGATCAACCCGTTGAAAACTTTTCCGTCGACTGTCGCGACGGTGTAAGCGGTAAAGCGTGGTTCGACTTTAGAGTTCGGGTCGAGGATGTCGTAGAGCAAGGCGAGTTTCGATCGGTTGCGGACGTCGCTCAGGTCCGGGCCGACCTGGTGCCCCTTGCCGTTGATGCGGTGGCACTTCGAGCAGGTTTTCTCGAAGACTTTGGCGCCGGCTTCGGCGGAAGCATCGAGGGAAAGAGCAGGCTGATACTTCTGCGCGACGGCTTTTCGATTTGACGAAACGGCGCCGCCGAACAGTTTGGTTGCCTGTTCACGGATCTTCGCGTCGGAGTGTTTCAGCAGGCGGACTCGCTGATCGATACTCAGCGCCGCGGGCCTCATCGTTCCGGCGGCCATCGCGTCGAGTGCCAGTTTTGTCGAAGTCGTGCGTCTCATGAGCAATGTGAGCGCCGGATCACGAACGGCCGGACCGAGTTCTTTCCAGCGGTCGAGCACAATATTCGCGGCGGCTTCCGAACCGTTCGCAGACAAGGCGTTGATACAGGCCGTTTGAACTTCAACGGGCTGATCCGTCGCAAGGAGTGCTTCGAAGGCGGGAACCGCCTCAGCGAACGGTCGATAGGCCAGCAGTTCGACGGCGGCAGCACGGCTCGTCGCAGGACGCTTTCGATTGAGCGCTGCCTGCTGGCTTTGAGCGAGTAGTTCCCGCATTCCAGCAGCGGCCTTCGCCAGTCCCTTGGGTGGATTGTTTAAGAGCAAAGGAAGGCTCAGGCGTCCAAGCTCACCTCGATATCGTGGCAGTCCCTGGCCGAGTCCACTGATCGCGGCAGCCTGCCACCAGACGCCGGATGATTGAGAACCCGCCGCCGTTTCCCCAACCAGAGATCTAAGCAGCGTGGCTAGTTCGTCGACGTCGCCGCGAACTCCGACAACCGTCGCCAGGCGTTTCACGAGCTGGGCCCTCGCCGTGCTTCCGGAAGCGACAAAGTCTCCGTTTGAGACGAGTGCGTTCAGGACTGCTCCCGATCGTTCGCGAGTCGACGTCAGCAGCCCACTAACGAACCACGAATCCTCGCCGTCTTTCAGCGCCAGTGAAGCCAGCAGTTGTGAGGCTTCGGGCCGCTTGCTCTTACCCAGCGCGAGGGCCACCTGAAATCGCACGCTGGCATCCGGATCGTTGGCAAGTTCGGCCAGCCTGTTGAAGATGGCTTCGTCGTTGTTGATCCATCGAGCTGACAGTTTGACTGCATCGTGGCGAACATGCGCGTCGACATCGTTCATTCCCTGTGGGATGGCAGTGCGCGACGCACCGAGAGTGTTTAAGGTCCAGAGAGCGTGCAGGCGTGCGGTGGCATTGGAATGTTCCTTAAGAATTTTCTGGAGTCGTGGTGCAACTTTCCGGGTCTCTGGGTTGTTCGTGAAACTTTCTAACTGCTCAACGAGCAATCGCTGACCGAGGTACTGCTGCCAGCCGTTGGGCGACTCCAGCAGCTTCGCCATGTCGTCAAGAGATTCCGGCGGAGTGAACGGCTGCGGCTTCGCATCTTTGGGAACGATTCGGTAGATGCGACCTCGGTCTTCGCCGGCTCGCCAGTCGAGTTTTGCGGCGATCTCGGGCGGCAGGAACTTGGGATGTTCGACCCACAGCCGGTACATGTCGGCCAGGTAGAGTGCTCCGTCGGGGCCGTTGGCGAGGCTCGCTGGCCGGAACCAAGTGTCCGTTGAGGCGATGAAGTCCGCATTCGGTCGTGCTCGATCAGCGGTGAGACGCAGGCCATTCGGTTTGACGATTGAGCGAGTGACCAGGTGACCGATCGGCTCGCAGACGAAGACGCTGTCCTGAAACGTGCCGCCGAGCAGGTCGCCGGTGTAAGCAGTCACTCCGCAGGCGGACGTGTGCGTCCCGGCGTGCGACAGATAGTTGCTCTTCATCGTGACGAGTGGGTAGACGCGAGTGTCGCCCCCGGATTTTCCGACGTCGTAATGCGCGGCGGATGTGATCGCGTAGGGATTCCGTTTGAGAACTGCCGGGGGCAACAGCGTCGTCATGATCGGATTTCGATTTGTGCAGTAGAACCGGTTGCCCCAGCGGTCGATGGTGTTTCCAAACTGGCCCATTCCGCTGTCGGCTTCAAACTTCATCGTCAGCGGATTGAAGCGGAAGTCTTTCCGAGGCATGGCGACGGGCTCGCCTTTGGAATCTGGCGAGGTGATTTTTCCCGGTCCGTAGTTGAGGTAAATCCAGTTGTCCATTCCCCAGCGAGGATTGCCGATCTGCATTTGCGGGTGAGCTGGCGTGAAACCATCAAACAGAACTTTTCGTACGTCCGCGACGTTGTCTCCGTCAGTGTCTTTCAGAAAGAGAATCTGAGTTTGAGCGCCGACGATCAGGCCCTCGCGAAACGGCATCAGACTGTGGGCGAAGGTCAGCTTGTCGGCAAAGACGTGTCGCTTGTCGACCTGACCGTCGCCGTTCGTGTCTTCCAGGTAGACGACCTTTGACAACGGATCGCCGCCGTCTTCCGGGCCGATCGGATAGTCGCCGTACTCGACGACAAACATCCGACCGCGCTCGTCGAAAGCGATGGCTACCGGGTCTTTGACGAGCGGTTCGGAAGCGACGAGCTGAATCTCCAGGCCCGGCTCGATTTCCAGACAGGCGAGCGATTCTGCTGGCGATTTGGGTGGAGCGGTTTTCTGGTCGACCCAGTGCCGACCTCCACGAACGCCTTCGATGACTTGCAGAGCGTTCTTCTGCAGGACCTGTTGCTGAGGCTTTCCGGTGATTTTTCCGGGCTTCCGTTGTCCGGGGCCGGGCTTGCCCTTGTCGCCGAGATCCGCCCGGGCCTGATCCGTGACCTTACTCAATTGAGCGATCATTTCAGGGTGCGCGGCGGCGACATTCTTCTCGCAGGAAATGTCATCGACGACGTTGAACAGCAGCGGCTCCGGCTTTTGCCCCTTGCGGAAATGGGGGTGGCCTGGCACGAAGTTGATCGGCAGGAACAACTTCCACGGGCCGGAACGAACTGCCTGCAGCTGATCCTGGTGATAGTAGAAGTAAGCGTCGTGCGGAGTTTTTGCTTCAGGCTTTCCGTAAAGAAGTGGAGCGATGTCCTGGCCGTCGATCTTCCGATCTGTCGGTGCGTTGCCGCCGGCGAGTTTCGCGAACGTCGGCAACAGGTCCATTGTCGAAGCCAGCTCGTTGCAGGTGGTGTCGGCGGGAACTTTGCCGGGTTGCCAGACGATGGTGGGGACTCTGAAGGCACCTTCGCTGGTGGTGTAGCCGCGGCCGTGGAGTGGCTGGTTGGAGCCTCGGCTGAGATCAGACAGGTCGCGATTGATCGGTGCTCCGTTGTCGGACGTCCAGATGACGAGCGTGTTTTCGGCGATACCCAGTTCTTCGAGCTGGTCCAGCATGACCCCCATCGACCAGTCGAGTTCTTCGATGGAGTCTCCCCATGGACCATTCTTGCTTTTGCCTCGGAAGGCGTCGCTGGAGAAAGGCGTCTTCGTGCTGCCCGGCATGGCCTGGGGGAAGTACAGGAAGAAAGGTTGATCTTTGTGCTCGGCGATCCACTCCATCGCTCGCTCGGTGTAGCGTTTGGTAAGACCGTCTCGATCACACGGAGCCTCGATGACCGTTTCATTTTCCATCAGCGGAAGTGGCGGCCACTTTGAGCCATCCTTGTCCCAGACTCGCTCGGTCATATCGTCGGAGTAGGGAACTCCGAAGAACCAGTCGAAGCCCTGTCGAGTCGGAAGAAACTCCGGCTGATCGCCGAGGTGCCACTTGCCGACGATCGCGGTCGCGTAACCTTGTTCTTTGAGGACTTCCGCGACGGTCACTTCGTCAGGATGCAGCCCGTACTGCGAAACCGGCCGCAGTACCCAGCCGTCGCGAGGGTTCAGGTGCATGCCGACTCGCTGCGGATAACAGCCGGTCATGATACTCGCGCGGGACGGCGTGCAGACTCCGGCGGTCACGCAGAAGTGCGTGAACTTTCGCCCTTCCTTTGCCATGCGGTTGAGATTTGGCGTGCGATGCAGCGTCGAACCAAAGGGCTCGATGTCGCCGTAGCCGAGGTTGTCGCAATAGACGACGATGATGTTTGGCTTGTCGCTGCGAGCGTTATTTGCATCTGCAGCGATGGCATTCCGCGAGGCAGTAACCGTGCTTAGCAGCGTGGCTGCGGCAACCAGCATTCTCATCAGACGAGCGCGACTCTTCATCTTTGATTCTCCGTGCGACGTGCGAGGCTGCCGGCAGATGGAGCCTGCGGACTCGCTTTTCGTCGAAGCGTGTTGAAAACGGCGACCGATTATCGTGTGAACGTTACGAAAGTGGTGTTCCAGGCTCAAACGGGTTGAAAGTAGTTGCTTGATCTGAACAAGATACGTGGCGGTCTGAGATGGTCGACGATTGTCGGCCGGCGACGTCTTGAATCTCGATTGCTCAACTCTGAAAGGGACACGATGCAGCGGGCCAGAATCCACGGAATGGCACAGAGCGGACCCGTACGTCGCGGGTTCACTCTGATCGAACTGCTGGTCACCATCGCGATCATTGGAGTCCTGATTGCCCTGTTGCTGCCGGCAGTCCAGCAGACTCGTGAGCAGGCTCGGCGAACTCAATGCAAGAACAACTTGAAGCAGATGGGAGTGGCGATTCACAATTTCCACGACCAGTACAGTGCCTTGCCGCCGTCACGCAACTATGACCACTACACAAGCTGGGCGTTCCTGATTCTGCCGCATCTCGAAAACTTCAACTTATTCGCGACGTGGGATTCGACGCAGAAGTACTACTATCAGAGCGACGAAGCGAGATTGACTCCGATCTCGGCCTACTTCTGCCCCAGTCGTCGCGGAGTCCAAATGGTCAGCACGAGGAATGACGACATTTTTTCTCCGCATGAATCGAGTCCGCACATTCCTGGGACGGTTGCTGATTACGCATGCGTCGCAGGTTTTGGGCGAGGCTGGAACTGGACCACTTCCCGTGGGCCAATGGTCATGGGGGATGCGACGACAGAGCCTCCCACAAACTTCGGCAGCTACGCACCTCCGGGAGCGGTGCTCAAGACCTGGCGAAGTCGCACTGCTTTCCGCGATCTTACCGACGGTCTGACTCACACTTTCCTGATCGGCGAGAAGCACATTCGCCCGTCCCGCTATGGCATCGCGCCCGAAGACGGAGCGATCTACAATGGTGACCACCCTGGAAATTTTTCGCGGACAGGCGGACCGGGTTCGCCGATCGCAAAGTCACCAACCGACAGGTATCAGAACAACTTCGGAAGCTCTCACGACCAGATGTGCAATTTCCTACTGGCTGATGGCAGCGTTCGCGCGGTAAACGTGATGATTGCGACCGATATTCTGGGACGATTGACCGTCCGCAACGACAACGAAATCATCTCGGAGTACTAACGTCCGACGAGCTGTCACGACGGCGTTGTGAGTTTTTCGTAGGGTGTGACCAGCGGAGCGAATCAAACGGCTGCTGTGCCGGCGCGGGCAGTCTCTGAAGTTTGTTACCACCTGGATTGCCCGCAGATCTCCGCGCCGGCACACCGCAGTTTGCGTTCAGCCCGCTTGTCACACCCTGCAATCAAAAAACTCACAAGCTCGACGAGCCGCTGTCACGACGAACTGCCATCACTCGGTGCCGTATTCGTCTAGCATCGTCTCTTCGATCGACCCGTCGTTTAGCGGCGGGGGAGCGTAGTCGACTTCGACCAGAATGTTGTTTGGCGATGGCTTGATTTCGAATTCCAGCGTCGACGTCTTGAAGTCACTGAATCTCGGATCAAGCATCGGCGGCGGGAGTAGTCCCGGACGCTCGATACCCGTGCCAATTTGGAAGTCGGCGATAACAGCCACGCGATGCGTGCCGGCGATGGCTCCGTCGTTGGGTTCATACGTGCCGATCTGAAACGTACCGTCCTCGTTGATTTCTCCCGTCGCTGTGATCGGCTTCTTCCCATGTTGAGTTTCAAACTCGACCGTTCCTTCGGTCAGCGGTTTTCCATCGGGGTAAACAACCATGCCGTGGACCAGGAACGTTTCAGGCTGGCCGTCGCATCCTGAAAGCATTGCGAACAGGATGGAAAGAACTAAAACCATTGACCGGCAAGGCATCGTGACTGCTCTTTGGAAAAAGGCCGAAATGTAAGCTTGGATGAGTTCGGCGAGAGATTACCTCTCGCCAATAAAACGGTATCATCTGTGTACAACGATTCCAATGGGCGCGTGCGTGAAGCCAGGCTTTCCCTGTAGGCTGTGTGGCTTCAATTTATCGTTTTCTGATTTCTGCGGATTTTTCAGTTGCGGGTCGAGATGTCTACTTCGTCGAACCAATGGTATGTCGAGATGTCGGCCGGCATCACGCTAGGG
>JBLFXD010000252.1:0-8509 GCA_047611045.1 Planctomycetaceae bacterium
ACTATCCAGCAGCAATGTGACCGGACCGTCGTTGACCAGGCTCACATCCATGTGTGTCTGAAATCGACCCGTTTCTACAATGATCCCCTGCCCTCGAACTTCGGCCACGAAAGTTTCGTAGAGCAACTCCGCTTTTTCCGGACGGGCCGCTTCGACGAAACTCGGTCGCCGACCTTTGCGGCAGTCGCCGAACAAAGTGAACTGACTGACGACCAGCATCTGGCCACCGACATCGTTCAATGCAAGGTTCATCTTGCCAGCGTCGTCTTCAAAGACTCGCAGCCCGGCGATCTTCTCCGCCAGAGCGACCGCGTCCGCATCCGCGTCGTCAGTCCCGACGCCGAGCAGAACGAGAAAGCCATGCTCAATCTCGCCAACAATTTTTCCGTCAACGACTACGCTGGCTGAAGCAACTCTCTGAACAACGGCTCGCACAAAAACTCTCCGGGATGACAGTTATCAAAACGTGAGAATCGGGCATCACAATCGGCGATCAGAACCGACCATGACGACGTTCTTTGCCAGGCAGCACTTCCAGGCACGTCGTCCACCAGCCTTCGAGGATTGTCTTGACGAACTCGTCCGGCAAATCTTCCGAACGCATCTCGGCAGCAAGACGCTCGTGATCATAGGGAAGGGGGATAAACTCAACCTGAACGGCGCGGCCAGGCGAACGTGGATCGCTGACCTCCCCTGCTCTGCCGGTGTCGACAATTGCGTACCAGACGTTTGTCGTGCCATCGTTCTCTGGTCGGCCAAGGACGCCAACATTCGCAAAGAGGCGACCATCGCTCAGCCTTCGTTGCCAGTGGATTCCGGAATGTGTTCCCAGCACGACGTCCGCCTCCGCATCATTGAAGAGTCGCTCCAGAAAGTGGGTGCTCGTCGTGGATTGCCAAAGAAACTCGTTCGTCTTCCGAGGGCTGCCGTGGCACAACAGAAATCGCACATCGTCGACTTCAAACCTGATTTCCGAGGGCAGGGCACCCATCCAATGTCGATTCTCGATCGACGTGTTGGCGTACGTGTAGTTGTAGCTGATTTGAGCAAACCAGTTGTCTCGCGGATCTGTGTAGCCGCACTGGCAGTCTTTCAGATCGTTCCCGATGCTGTTGTCGTAGTTTCCCTGGACGCATTCGATCCGGTTGTCTCGCAAGAGCGGAAACACGCGATCGGGATAAGGCCCGAAAGCTCCGAGATCGCCCAGGCAATACATCCGCTCGGCACCACGCCGCTGAGCGTCATCAATGGCCGCTTCCAGTGCGAGATAGTTGTTATAGATTCCGCCAAAGAACGCGATCTTCACGTCTGCTCACCCTCCTGGTCGTTCTATTCACCGATACGAAGTGCCGGTCAACTTTCCATCGGACTGGATGCAGCGTTCGTGCAGATCGCCCCATACTGATAGCAGGTGAAGCACGCACCGTACGCCAGCGGAAAGTCACGACTGGCTTCGTCCAGCGTTTCACCCATGATCGCCCCGGGCGAATCGAGCAGAATTGGGCAAACCGCAATACCACGATCAGTAACGACTCGACTGTGGTTGCAGATGAGTTGCCCCATATCGAAGTCTTCAAGCAACTCGTGAGTCACTCGGTCGTACTGACCGTATCCTTCCGTTCGCTCCGCCTCCGCACCGATCTTCAACCGCGGGAGAATCTTCAATCTTGCGCGACCGTAGCCATGATCAGCCAGCACTTCGCGAAACTGGCCGAGCACTTTCTGATCGTCGCCTTCGTCCCAGACGCGAGTCATCGTGATGATCGGTAGAAAGCCGTGCTCAACCAACAACGCAACGCCCTGCACGGCCTTGTCGAACGTGCCTTCCCCTCGAATTGGATCGTTCGTTGCGGAATCCGGACCATCGATTGAGACTCGAAACTCAAGGCAGTAGACGCTTTCGTCCTCAGCTTTCCTTAAACGCTCGATCCATTCCGGCCTAAGGAATGTGGCGTTTGTTAGAACGGTTGCCGGGCCATACTTCAAAGTCATCTCGAGAATCGCCACGAGTTCTTTATTCAAGAATGGTTCGCCACCCGTAAAGTAGTATTCGCGGACGCCGTGGCGAACGGAATCTTCCAACTGGTTTTGCACCGTCTCCAGCGACAGGTGACCGAACTTGTCGTTCGTCGGACTGCAACTGATGAAGCAGTGACTGCATTCGAGATTGCACCGAGTCCCCGCGACCTGGAACCACAATTCGTCGAGCGATGCCAAGCCGACGCTGGGGCATTTCGCGGA
Organism: Planctomycetaceae bacterium; assembly: GCA_047611045.1. GTDB lineage: Bacteria > Planctomycetota > Planctomycetia > Planctomycetales > Planctomycetaceae > JABMPE01. Next base: position 2,242 of record JBLFXD010000252.1, read on the forward strand.
TTCGGTTTCAGTCGTCATGCTGCCTCCGCTGCAATGAGATCAAACGCCGACTTGATCTGCTCCAAGCCGATCCGCAACAGAAACCGCGAATCGCGACCGTAACTTTTGGCGCCGAGAATGAAGAACCCCGGCTCCGGATTCTTCAAACTATCCGACCCCGGACTGCTCTGCGTCATGCAGTCCGCAGACGATTCTCCCATCAGTGCTGCCGCCAGTTTCATCGGCCCCTGACTCGCGTAGCACTCATGAATCTGAAGTTCTTCGTAGAGTGATCGGTCCGGGTGATAGCCGACGTTGGCGATGACGTTGTCAACAGACAGAACCTTACAGCTTGAACCGCCCTGCTCTGCGGATTCTTCGATTGTGACCTCGACAGTGTCATCACCGTCCGTCGCGATCACCCTGACGCATGACCCCGGCAGCCAGGTAACTCGCGAGTCAGCGTCTGTCGCGAGCTCGTTCGCCCGAGCTGTCAGATCCGCTCTGCCAGTCAATGAGTCGCTGTCAATTGTTGGGAGCGGTGCATCGGCAGCCTTTCGGGTTAACCAGAAAACTTCTGCGGGTGCATCCCGCTCGGGCAATTCCCCGAGCGCGACGATTGCCGTCGCCGCTGAGTAGCCGCTTCCCACAACCAGAGTTCGACTGCCAGCAAATTTCGCACGATCTTTGCCGACGATATCCGGCAGAGAGTAGTCGATCCGTGCGGAAAGTTGACGTTCCCCGATTGCTGGAACGCCGCCGTCGCCCAGCCAGTTGTGGTTCCCAAAAGTTCCAGAGCAGTCGAGCACAAAATCGGCTTCGATCAATTCCTCACCGGTCGCCGCCGACTCGGTCAGCAACGTGAATGGAGATTCCAGCCGTGAGCGACTGCCGATCGCATCGCCCTTCCAGAGATGTCGCTTTCCGATCGTGACGACGCGGGCGTTTTCTTTCAGACAGCCTTGCAGTCGGGAATGCTGACTGAGCGGATGAAGATACCGCTCAAAAAACTCGGCTCCGGTCAGCAGTGCATCGTTCGCGGGCAAGTCTAATTCCGACAGTGCCCCCCTGCCCCACTCCGACGAGTTGATTCCAAACGGGCTGAAAAGTCTGACGTGCCCCCATGACCGAACGTTCGCGGCAACAGTCCCCTTCTCAAGAACCACAACTTCGAAGCCTTGCAGCCTCGCGTACAAAGCGGCTTCCAGCCCGATCGGCCCTGCTCCGATGATTGCAATCCGTTTGCCAGGCATTCCGTCGCTCCGACTCGACATTCAGCGTTGAGTATTGAGACCGCTACTGTTGTTGCTGACTTTGTGCCGCGACCAGCTCGTCGTTCGATACTCGCGTTGGCTCAGCCTCTGAATCCGCGAGACCGTAAGGATTCATCGGGATCGACGATTCGTGCCCCTGCAACATTTGCCGGACAAGGACCGCCGTGCCAGGCGACATCTGCAAACCCGATCTGAAGTGACCTGCCGCAACAAACAGATTTCCCAGCTCCGGCAGCCGGGTGATGAACGGTTCTTCGCGACCAGAAAACGGTCTCAACCCCGACCACGTTCGTTCGATTTCCGCCGAGGCCAAAGCCGGGACAACCGACACAGCGAATTGAAGCAGACTCTGCACGCCGTCAACTGTGTTCTGTTTGACAAAACCGACTCGTTCTTCCGTTGAGCCAATCAGGATTCGCCCGTCAGCTCGCGGGACCAGATATCGTGCACCGTCCTGAATCACGTGCCGAATCGGACGCGCCGGACACCGCAGCAGAACGATTTGCCCACGCATTGGCTCGACGCTGAGCTCCGCGCCTGCCTCTTTCGTCAACTGACGAGTCCACGCTCCACTGCAGATCACAAATTGCCCGGCGGCGTAATCATCGACTGCCGTACGGACATGAGTGACCGATTCTCCAGACATTCGCCATCCAGAAACGGGAGCACCTTCCAGGAACTCGACGCCCGCATCGATGCACGCAGTTGCCAGCGCCTTCAAATGCCGAGGATTTCGGACCTGGCAGAATTCATCCAGACGATAGGTGTCTTTGATATTTGACGTAATCTCAGGTTCGAAGTGCCGGCGTCTTTCGTCGGTCAGAAACTCAACTCGGTTGCCGGCTGATGCCCACTGCTCAGCTTCAGCTTTCAGGCTGCGGTCAAATGAAACTTCGATCGCCCCGCAGTTGTGATATCCGTTGTCGATTCCCGTCGCGTCGCGGAGTGACTGAGTCCATTCGGGCCAGAGTTCGCAACTGAGGGCTCTTAACCGCCCTTCCCCGCTGGTCTCACCTGACAGCTTTCCGGGAGGCAACATGCCGGCTCCCGCCCAGGATGCTTCTCGACCGATCATTCCCTGATCGATCACCTTGACGGTCGCACCGTGGGTGGCGAGTTCCCAAGCGGTTGAGAGTCCAATCACCCCCCCGCCCACAACAATCACATCTGACATGCGTCCTGAACTTTCCGTGCTCCGTACGTCCTGAGCCTTCGCGAGGATGCGATCGCTTACCCTCACCGAATGGCTTCATTTAAGGGCCGGACTGCTGGCCGGCTGGCGGAGTATAGGACACGTCCGTCGCGTGTCACAGCGCTCGCGAACTCGTCCGGATCATGCAAAAGAAAAACGGCGAAGCTCACTTGAACTTCGCCGCTTTCTGCATGTTAAAGTCGCCGTCTCGAGTCGCTGCAGACTCCCTTGCCCCGTTATTTGAGACTGGCTCCGTATGCCGTTCCCAGACTTTTCAAGTCTGTCGAGTAAACAGCGGTCACTGCGGCCCTGATGTTCGCGCCGGACTGCAGCCGAGAGATGAACTGGCCGAATTTTCGTGGACTGCCGGCCTTCATCATGAACGAAACTACCGAATAGCCGACGGGCCCAACTTCGCCAGGTCCGAACTGACCATCAGTGAAGACATCTTCCGGACGCTCGATTCCTTTCAGCGCTTCCAGAACCTGAGGACCCATTCCGTCGATGTACGAGCTCGATCCGACCGCTCGGCCAGCCAGCGCCAGGCCCGTCCCGCGAATCACCCATTGAGGCAGGTTCGTTCCTGGCTTCTGCAGATAAGCTCCGGTGATGTGATCAATGACGCTGAGGTGAAGGCCGCCGTGAGTTTCGGCGGGCTCGTCGCCGACATCCTCAACGGCGATGTAGGCATCCTCGAAACCGGTCGTGATGTGCGCGTGACCGTGAACGTCGCGAGCGGTGGCGCGGCTGTGCAGAACCTGGTTCAACTCGGTGTAACCGAATCGGTCCTTCATGACGAAGATCGTCAGTCGACCTTTCCAGACGGGGCGCTCCTGGATGCCGAACATCGAACGCAGCTCGCCAACGTACTGCCCTGCCCAGTCGCTGACCTGTTTGAGTCGGTCTGCTGAGGCATCGCCGTAGACGTAGAACTCGTCGCTGGTGACGAAGCGAGCAGCCGTGCGAGCTGACACTCGCTTCCATTGTTCTTCGGTTCGCTGCTCACGCATCTGACGAAACTCGTCCGGCGACAAAGCCGCCAGACGTTCCATCGCGAGTTCATCTTCCGTTGGCACCAGTTGACGAAGCCGTAACTTTGGATCGCCACCGTCGAACTTCGCTCCTTCTTCGATCCAGGTTTTCAGGTCCGCGTGAAACTTGCGAGTGATCCTGGCCTGCCCCTGCGGCATTCGTGGCTGCTCCCCTGCCCCGACCAATTGCCACAGTCGGCTGCCGTCGAGATTCCCCGCGACGATGACTCGTCCACTGTCGCCGCCACGCATCAGGTTTTCGAACGTTTCAACATTCAATCCGCTGTTGGGATCGTTGCCGCGGTGGCAACCGGTGCAGAGATTCACGATCGTCGGCGCGATGTCTCGGACGAAAGAAACTTTCTCCGTTCCCGTTGCCTTGGTAATCATAACCGGTGGAGCATCGGGCTCTTTCTTACCGTCAGCTTGCAACTCGGACAGCGGCGTTGACTCATCTTCTCCGTCGAAGATGGCGCCCTGATTGATCCATGTGAAGATTTTCTGAAGTTCCGGACGACCGAGGGCGTTTCCGTTTTTCGGCATCCGAGCTTGAGCATCCTGCGTCGCCACTTTAAGCATCAGTAGGCTTCGCTGAGCCTGCTTAGGAACAAGCAAAGCACCGTTTGCTCCGCCACGTTTCATCGACGCGAACGACGTCATGTTCAGCTGGCCACGAGGGTTGTCGCTTCCGTGGCAGTTGCCGCATCGGCCCGCAAGAATCGGAGCAATCTCGCTGGAGAAACTGATCAGCGTTGGATCAGGCTTTCCGAGAGCTTTGGCCACCCGTTGCCGATTCACCGTCAACAGTTTGGTCAGCGAGACGACGGTGCGATCGGTCGGCGAAAGTTGAGCGTCCGCGATCAGCTTCTTTGCCTGACTGCTCAGCTCTTCGAGCTTCGTCTCGGCTTCCTCGTAATTCTTACGGCGGATCATGGACGCAACCGAAGCTACTTCCTTCTGAATCGCCGAAAGTTCCTTACGCTGCTCAGGAGTCGGAGCCGCTTCGGAAGTCGAAACTGACACCACCACCATCGCGATGCCAAGTGCCACGCATGCAAAAAGTTGACGCATTCTTACAGTCCTCAATTCACCGAGCTGACAGACCAACTGGATCGGTCCACGTTTGACAGTTCAGGCCGAGTATAGGCCTGCCGCCGAGCTGAAGAAAGACTCTCCACACAGCAGGAACCGACTGGCGCAACGTCACGCAGTAACCCCAGATGGCCCAGCAGGCTTCGTTGGATTTCGAATTACCGCTGCTAGATTGTTGAATTCGGCCTTCGTGTCGACGGCATCGTTCGGCTGTGTTAACAGAAACAGCCTGCCAAATTTGGCAGGCCATTTCATTTTGTCGACTTTTTCGAACAACTCAGATTACTGAACGGCGGCCAGTGCCGCTTCGTAATTCGGGTGGTCGGCGATTTCGCTGACATACTCAACGTGAGTCAGATTTCCGTCACCGTCGGCAACGAAAACAGCTCGGGCGAGACAGCGATGCAGTGGGCCGCCCTGAATCAGGACGCCGTATGCTTCGCCGAAGCCTGTGCAGCGATGACCGCTGAGGGCTTTGATATTCTCTGCCGATTCCGCTCCGCACCAGCGTTTCTGAGCGAACGGCAGGTCCATGCTGACGACCAGAACTTCAACACCGGCCAGGTTTCCTGCTTCGTCGTTGAAGCGTTTGGTCTCCTGATGGCAGGTCGGAGTATCCAGCGACGGCACCGTAATGATGATGCGTTTCTTGCCGGCGCTATCGGCCAGCGTCACGTCGCCGAGTCCGTTGTCCTGAAGTTTGAAATCAGGAGCCGCGTCGCCCACCTTGAGTTCCGGGCCAGCCAGATCAACGCCGTTTCCTTTGAGTGTCACCGCTCCGCTGCGAACATCCGCCATTCGTTTTCTCCAGAGATGCGAGCCGCCGTCAAAACAGCCCGAAGTGTCCATTGGTTTCCGATTGGGAGTGTGCCGTCTGCGAACAGGCAGCCGCATTCCCTTCCTTTCGGGCGAATCAAACACGACCGCCCGCCGCTGTTGTTCCCTTTAGCTGACTCAGTGCTCAGGTACAACAGACCGACCAGTTGACGGACCCGTTCGCTGGCTACCAGGCTTTCAATCCTGAAACCCGATTCTCGTAGGCAATTTTCCGTCAACTGAAAACAGGATCCCCGCAGATGCCGCTTTCGTTTCGCTACGTCTTCTTTGTTGGACTTGCCGTTTTCGTGTCTGCGACGAACGCGGTGGCTGCGGAGCCCCTCGCCAATGACAGCAAAATGCCGAATTTTCTGTTCATCATCGCTGACGACTGCACGCATCGTGACATCGGCTGTTACGGCGGGCAGGCGTTGACTCCGAACATTGATCAACTGGCGAAAGAAGGCATGAGGTTTACTCAGTGCTTTCAGGCGGCGCCGATGTGCTCGCCGACTCGGCATAACATCTACACGGGACTTTACCCGGTTAAGAGCGGGGCATATCCGAATCACACGTTTGCCAAGGACGGCACAAAGAGCGTCGTCCACTACCTGAAGCCGCACGGCTATCGCGTTGCGTTGAGTGGAAAGAAACACATTTCGCCTCAGGAAGTTTTTCCGTTCGAAATGTCTGGCGCGAAGAATAACCCGGACATAGACGCCGTCGACGCGCTGTTTAAAGAGAGCAAGGAAGCGGGCACGCCGTTCTGCCTGTTTGCCTGCTCGAACGAGCCTCACACTCCGTACACAATGGGCGATCCGTCCAAGTACGACTCTGACAAAATCAAGCTACCGGCCAACTTTGTCGACACGCCCGAGACTCGT